>CAZXHL010000057.1:0-16786 GCA_964640545.1 uncultured Bacteriovorax sp.
GATGCTGGCGTCCTGGGCGCAGCTAGCCTTTGCTTGTTTTAATTTTTGCCGCGCACGTGGGTCACATACTCTGTGGGTCGACGTCGACGAGCATGCGGGTTTTGAAGCGTTTTTCGAGTCCGCCCTTGTTCCATCCTTGAAGAATCCAGTCCAGTGCGGTGTCGAAGGATTCGCTATGGGAGCACTTCAAGAGAATCTGTGTGCGGTATCTTCCTCTTAGCTTGGCCATGGGTGAAACGACCGGTCCTAAGACTTGGAGTTTGTCGGAATTGATTTTCGACAAGGCATCACAAACATATCTCGAAGCCTGGTGAGCCAAATTGTTCTCGAGTGAATCGAATCTTAATAGCGCCATTCGAGAATAAGGCGCGTAACGAAGCACTTCACGCTTTGCGAGCTCTTCTTTTAAAAATGCGAAATAGCTCGTCATTGGGTCGGGAGAGAGAAGACTGGCAAAAATGGGGTTCTCCGGTTGAAAACTTTGAATGATCACTTCGCCTGCGATGTCAGCTCTTCCCGCTCTTCCTGCAACTTGCATGAGAAGCTGAAGGGTTCTTTCAGATGCACGGAAGTCGGGCACGCTCAGGCCTAGATCTGCCAGTAAAATACCTACCAAACTTACAGAAGGAAAGTCGTGCCCTTTCGCAACCATTTGTGTGCCTACCAAGATGTCTGCTTCTTTGTTTGAGAATGCTGTGAGGATTTTTTCGAGGTCATCCTTTTTTTGAACGGTGTCCCTGTCGAGGCGAAGAACCTTCGCATCTGGGTAGTGAAAGGCTAAAATTTTCTCGAGACCTTCAGTTCCCACTCCTACCCTGGTGAATGGCTCGTCTTTGCTTCCGCAGGAATCACACTTGCTTGGAATGGCGATTTCATAGGCGCAGTAGTGACACAATAGTTTTTGAGAGTGAGGAGTGAGTCTAACGTCGCAGTTCGGGCACACGCATGATTCACCACAAGTTTTGCAAATGAATTGGCTGCCCACGCCCCGGCGGTTCACGAATAAAATCGCTTGTTCCTTTTTCTCTAACGTTCGATCTAAGGAAACTCGAAGTTCTGGGCTTAGGAAAAAATCTCCGTCAATTGTGGGCAGGTCGAACTCATCTTTAATTTCGACGTGTGGAATTTTGTTTTCTTTTGCGAGACCTTTTTTCAGATCTACGACGTGTAGCTTCGGCAGTTTTGATCCGCTTGAAGCGCGGCGACTTAACTTGTTCAGCTCGAGCTCTCCTGACTCGACAAGCGCAATGCTTTCTGCGCGAGGCGTAGCGCTTCCCAATACAAGTCGCGCGTTAGTCTGCACGCTTAGCAGCCGAGCTGCTTCAGCTGCGTGATAGCGAAAGCCTTCTTCTTGCTTGTAGGAGCCGTCGTGTTCTTCGTCGACGATGATCAGTCCAATGTTTTTGAGGGGCGCAAAGAGTGCGGAGCGCGCGCCGATTGCAACGCGGGCCCGGCCCGTCCAAACTTTGAACCAGGCCTCTCTAGTTTTCTTCGGAGTTTGGGCGCTGTGAAAGGTCGCAAGCTCACCAGGAAACCTCGCCTCAAAGCGTTCAGTGAGCTGGGGTGTGAGTGCGATTTCTGGAACAAGCACAAGGCAGGTTTGATTGCGCTTGAGCGCCTCTTCCACACACCGAAGATAGACTTCCGTTTTTCCTGATCCCGTTATGCCCCATAGCAGATGATGGTCCTTGTTTCCGTTCATGATGTTCTGAAAAGACTTTTCTTGATCTTCATTTAGCTCAAACGGGCTCGTCAAAACATTCGGCGCTTCCATCGATATGGGCCAAGTGTGTTTGAGAGTTCTTTCGGTGCCGTTTCGAATCGAGGAAGGAAGCGAGGCTTCGAAGACGAGGCCTATGGGATGCCTGTAATGTTTGCCCAGGGACTCAACAAAGGCCAAGCGTTCGGCAGAGAATACGGGCTCTTCAATACATATTTGATGAATGCTTTTGATCTTTATTTTCGGATCTGGGGCTTTTTGAGTTTCGCGAACGACGACCCCTCGAACCTTGCGCCGACCGAAGCTCACCTCGACTAGCTGTCCGGGCTTTGTCTCGATTTCGCCTTCAAATTCCTTGTAGCTAAATAGCGTGTTCCAGGGAAAAAAAGGAACAGGAACAGCTATGTCAAACAAACGCTGCATTCAGGATTTCAATGGGTGAGCAAAAGGCTGTCTAAAAGAAACTGACCCTCAACAGAAAGAGTATCTCTGAGGGTGTCGATCTGATGTAGGGTCTTCGCTTGTGGCGGCATTTCCTTGAGCGCGCCTGAAAACGTTGGAACGCTTCGACGAATAACGCTAGATAATTTTAAGTTCGAATCGACGCTGAGTTTTTCCGCAAAGACGTAGGTGTAACGAGTCCGTCCCCGTCGAATTTCTAAATCAGACTTGCCTTGAATGGTGAAAACCTCACCCTTGCGGCGAAGACGTAAAAGCACAGGCTTCAAAAATGTTTGATCGAATAAAATCTCTGGAAAGATGTTTCCGTCGCCATCTTCTTCAGTTTTTCTGCCTTGAAGGGAGAGAAGTGCTGCGGGCGCATTGCCATTGCTTGCAATGGAGATCGCGACTCGATTTTCTTTGCGGGATTCAACGTAGGTTTCACTGTCTGATTGAGTGAGGGGAATTTCTCCAACATCAATAAGCTCAGAAGTGTAAAGCCCTTGTGCCGCAGATTCTGGCATTCCCGATAGTTCGAGCAAGGCCCATGCTTGAGCCGGAGGGCAGGTCATCTTGATACTTCCAGCGGTCATCAAGCAGGAGGTTTTGTTGCGAACAAGGGTCCAGGTGTCGCCGCCTTGTCCGGCAGAATAAAAACGAGCAGGGATTCCCTTGATCTCTACAACGTATCTTTCCGGATCAACCCAATTTAGTGAGTAAGGGAAAGAGGCTTCTTTGAATTGCATGGAGCCGGTTGATTTGAACGGAGGCAAGCGAGTCATAAGGCCGGCTTGAAATCGAGCAAGCTGAGATGGATTGGGGAGAAAAGCCTGAGCTTGATTCGAAAATAGAAAGGTCACAGCTAGGAAGAGTATAGAGGTTAAAGTTCTTCGCATATTATTTTTCATTTTTGAGCATCTCCAATAAAGCTTTTCGTAGTGCGACTTGATGTTCGGGGTCTGCGAGTCCATAGGCCACGTTAGCAATGATGTAACCCAACTTGCTTCCCGTGTCGAAACGCTCTCCCTTAATGGCTTGCGCAAAAAAGGGTTGAGTTTTGAGCAATCTCACCATCGCATCGGTTAATTGGATTTCATTGCCCTTGCCTCGTGGCGTTTCTCGAATGGCATTTAAGATTCCGGGTTCAAAAACATATCTCCCAGGAAGAGCCCAGTTTGAGGGGGCATCTTCTGGTGCAGGCTTCTCGACAAAACCTTTTACTTCCCAAGGGCCAGGACCTTTTGCCCCGTCGTTTCCAAAGTCACAAACACCGTAAAGATAAGTTTCTTCTTTTGGAACTTCGATGACTCCGATAACTGAGCCACGCTCTTTGGATTGAAAGGCATCAACACATTGTTTGACTGAGGAAGGTCCGTGATTGTTTCGAACAATTTCGTCTCCCAGAAGAACGGCGAAGTTTTGTCCGGAGACAACGGGCTCAGCCATTAACACCGCATGGCCCAAGCCTTCAGGGTGTTGTTGTCTTACGCTTACAATATCAATTTTTTTGCTGAGTTCGATGGTTTCTTCGATGAGGTGGTGTTTGCCCGCTTCTGTTAATTTGTGAGAGGTTAAATCCGCAGGGTCGAAGTAGTCTTCGATGAGAATCTTGGGTCTGGACGTGATGAAGACAACGGTTTCAATTCCCGCGTCTACGGCCTCTTTGACGATGTGATGGATGATGGGCTTGTCGACAATCGGCAACAACTCTTTAGGAAGGGCTTTTGTTGCAGGCAAAAAACGTGATCCCAATCCTGCGACTGGAATCACGACCTTAGATATTTTTCGATCTGTCATAGCCGACTAATCTAGGTTAGCCGGCTGTTGAAATCAAATTATTGCGCAGCGTGTGGGCGAGGTTGTAGGTAAGTGTCTCGATCTCCAGTGTTATACATGAGATTGAGGTTCGTATACCCGTTACGAGGCCCAGTGAAAGGAAAGACGTTTGTAGTTGTCATTCCTAAGCCGAGAGCTGTTGACCACATGATGTCTGCAGTATCTTCAACCTCCCAAGCATTCTTGGATCTCATGTCAATGATGGTTGTGCCACCCATTCCGCCGTAATACGAATAGCCACTATTCACGTTTGCGCTAGCAATCATTCGTCCGCCACCGCCGCCACCGTGGTGAAACCCGCCACCGCCTTGGATGTATGGTCCACCAGCAACAGGTCCCATCATTGGAGGAGGGCCGTAAGCTGCGGGAACAAACCCGCCGCCACAAATTGTCTGGCAGCCACCCGGAGGCGGCATAGGCATTGGTCTAGGCATTGGGGGTGCAAATCCGCCACCGCCATGAAAACCGCCGCCAACTTGCCCGAAAACAGGTCCGCCGCCAGCGTGAGGCGGGATGAGAGGAGGAAAGCCACCGCCCATATGTCCACCGCCATTAAAGCCACCACCAACTATCGGTCCGGGCATAGGCATAGGCATCGGTCGAGGCATCGGTGCTGGCATGACGGGTCTCGGATAGCGAGATCCTACGAGTCCGCCTCCTCCTCCGATGTAACCACCACCGCCTCCATTGAAGCAACCGTTAATGGCGCCCCAGCTGTTCGCTGCTCCGCCATACCCAAACATAGAATTTCCGTAGTAATGAGGATAGCCATGTCGGCTGTCTCGATTACTATAGTTCAAGCTCAATCCGATGCCCCAATCCGAGGCCATCGCAGAGTCTACTGTGGCCATAAGTCCCATTAATGTTCCTAGGCCCAATAGATACTTTTGAAGCGTGTTAAATTTTTTCATAGTTCCCCCTAAAAAATCTTCCCTTGTCATTGAAGAAGCAAGGAGGGTGCCAGCCTATTACTGAGCCAGCGAAGAGGCCTTAGCCCATGAAACTAAAGGGTTTTTCTGCGTAGACCAAATTTGGAGCAGGTCGCAAAATTGTTGACCTTGTGGTAGTGTGTATAAAGTTTGGTCACTCTGTGACGTAAATTGCGTGCTGATTATTGGGGCGCAAATGGGGGAAATTATGGCAAAGAATCTGGCCCGCGTATCTATATTATATACAGTATTGCTCTCCGTTGCGGGATTTCAGTCTCAAGCGCGTGCTGCTAGCATTGTGCTTCCCGCGAATGACACACTAAATGGCCCCAAACTCATTCCTGGGTCGGACCGGATTAGTGCGGCTCAAAACAACTTGGCTACGGCTTCATTCGAAAAAGCGTATTCGCTAGGTCTTGGCTATTCGATGGCTGGAGATCAGATGAGTGCTGCGATTGTGGACACGAGTCGTCCAGGCGTTGGCGGAACGATGTATTACTTTCGCCGCGAGATCACGAATTTTGCGGATACGGAAGATTTAGCGTTGGGAAGTTTCACGAGAATGGAGCAAGTTGCGGGTGCTGGCCTTAGTGCCAAACTCGGCGATGAAGTCGCCGCCGGAGTCACCGCGAAGTATCGATACATTCGTCCTTATGATTCGGGCCTCATTGCGCAAGCTTTTTGGACGATAGATGTTGGTATTGCCGCAAAGCTCGCAAACCAATGGCTTTTGGGAATTGCCGCAAAAGATCTTGTCGCGAACGACCAGGGTTTAAATTTCAGAAGCTTTGAGGTTTCAATTGTCGGCCAAGTTGTGCAGGGGCTCGAGATACTTTCTCAGTTTGATTTTCACAAAATTCCAAGTGGATCGGCGGACACCGGTTTTGTGGGGAGTGAAAACAAACCAAGTTACAAGTTTGGTGCGAATTACTTCGTGTCGACAAACATTGAACTCTTCGCGCATTTTGCCAAACTAGCAAATTGGGATCAGAGCTATACAGCTCTTGGTCTTGGATACAAAAAAGACAACTATAACCTGCATTATGGGTTCCGGTTTTCGCCGCAGAATTCAAAAGCTCAATATCACATGCTCGCTCTTAACATGAGCATGTAGGGTTAGCGTTTTCTAAACGCAGCCATGCCCGCTTGGCATATAGAAAAGTCATATTTGATGGGGTCGTCGGGGTTTATTCTTTGAGCGGCAGCACTCAATTCCAAACAAAATTTCCAGCTCACAGACTTACGGTCGGTCAGGCCCTCGGTTAGTGCCCACTTTTGAATGTGAGTGTCCACAGGCCAAAGAAGTTGCTTTCTATATTGTGGAAGGTCCCAAAGGCCCAAATCAATCTCATCCTTTCTGAGCATCCACCTCATCCACATCAACATTCGCTTGCAGGTGCTGCCGTCTTGGGGACTTGCGAAGAACCACTGAGGACCAGTGCCTTTCCATGGACCTGTGCCCTTCTTCTCTCGACTCTTGATTCCGGAGGAATTTCCCAATTGCGACAAAGATGAAGAAAAAAGCTCGAGACTTTCTTGAAAAGTTCTGGAAGAGGCAAGCGTGAAAAGATTTGAAAGACTGCCGTTTTCTTTGAGTGCAAGGGAAAGAATTTGAAGAAGGTCCACAATATCATTTGAGGTATTGAGCCGGTGTTTCCATCCCCTAAAAGCCTTAGATGAATTTTTACGAAGCTCTGGTGTTGGGGTCTCAATGAGTAGCCCCGAAACCCCTGCACCATTGGCAGCGCATCCCAGCGCCTTTAGACTAATTTGAAGGTTTTCAAAAGAGCGATAGATTTGTTCGACTCTACCATAGGAAAGTCCCGCAATTAGAAATGAAAGGATCTCTAAGTCGGCAGGGTCAAGTCCGCGATCTAATGCGCCAAGCGGATCCCGGCAGAGATGCTCCTCAACGGAAAACTCTTCATAGAGCAGCTCAAGCTTCCGGTGAATCGAGCGGAGCTTGTTTGGATGAATTTTCATTTTCAGAATTAGGAGTTGCTGGTGGAGTTATGTTCCAGTGTTTGATTTTTCGGCGAAGCTTACGAATGAATTCAAGGTCGCTGCTTAGCTTCGCAGGAGATGCGGGCTTCATTAGTTCATCGCCAGTTTGGGCAGCATTAAAATATTCTCTGTTTTGGGCAAGCTCAAGAAAGGCCTTAAAGGCTTGGGTGTTGATGCTCTCCGTTCGTTTGACATGGCCTTCGGCAAGAAAAACTTTTCCTTTTTTCATGAGCCTGGATAGCCATTCCTTTTTGCCAAGAATGAGATCTTGCATGTCGACCAAGCATCGAATTCCAACTTCAATAGTTTCGAGATAGTCATCAAGCAGAAAGGCATAGGGGGCGCAGTCGACTCTTTCAGCTAATTCATGAATGCTTTCGACAAAAAGTTCTTTTTCAGAAAAGAAGAATTCAAACTGAAGAAGCGCGCGGAGACGAAGTAGGTCGTGGTTGTCGACCTCAGTTCCTTCAATTTGGCAGAGACCTGCAATGGCAAAGTTTAAGAGTCCATGAATCGCGGAGTTTTTGTAGTAGAAAACGCTCAAACGTTGCTTTTGCGCAACTTGGTATCCAATGCCGCCATCTTGATTGTAGAACTTTTCGATCATCTTGTCGTCGATCAGTCTGACAAGGGCTCGTCTGCAAGCATGCATAAAGTTGTCTTCTAGCTCCGGAGAAAGCGGGATCTTCTCAGACTTGAGGTCTGTTTGCAGAAGCATCAATAAAATTTCAAACTCACTACGGGTCCACTTGGCGTCTGGCTTAAGTAGCATAGTCGCACATACGATGCCTACGCTGGTAATCGGGCTAGCGGCATTGATTCTGTGACAAATTTCGAAGGCAAGCTTTTGTACCGCAAGCCGATTGATGTTTGTTGATTGGGTGTCTGGGCCGACTTCTTTTTCAGCCCATGTCTCGATGGCAATCGGATCGCCAATTCGAACGTGAACTTTTCCGAAGTTCTTGACTAAGACCTTAGTCGCCTTGAAGAGTCCCGAGAAAGATTCGGGAACTTTGTCTCCGCCTTCTAATTCTCTACGATGAGCGGAGTCTTCGGTGACTCTGTCGTAAATGATCGACATAGGGACAAAACGAACCTTCTCCTGAAGGTTGCCCGCAAGGTAGTTGTCCGTGATCATTTTTAGAATTCCAAACTTTGGAGGCGCGAGTTTTCCATTTCGAGAACGCGCGCCTTCGATGAAGAATTCTAAGTTGATCTTGTTAGAAAGTAGAGCCGTGATGTATCTGCGAAGAACTTCTCCGTATAGGGGTTTGTCTTTAAAGCTTCTGCGAATGAAAATCGCGCCGCCGCGTTTGGCGATGCTTCCAAAGGGCCAGAAATTGAGGTTGATACCCGCAATAATATGGGGAGGTGCGATCTGTTTTTCTTGCATCAAGTGAGAAAGCATTAGGAAGTCTACATAACTTTTGTGTGTGGGGATAAAAACTAGGGGGCCCTCTTTAGAGGCTGCGCGGAGTTTGTCAAAGTCAGATTCTTTGATGGTCAAACCTTCAAAGATGTTTCCAAAAACCTTCTTCAAGAACCAAGAAAAAAGTTCCACAACAAAATAGCTATAGTTTGCGGCCATTTCATTGAAGTATTTTTGACTTTCTTTGAGGTATTGAAGGGAGCTTTTTCCTTGTTGCTCGGCATAGGCTTCAATGGCGGCGTGAAGATTGGGGTCGCGAAACACGGTTTCAGCGATGAATCTTGTCGATCGAAATGTTGGACCTAGCACGACCTTGCGTTCTTGTTGAACGGCCATCAAGACTTTGCGCCTTGCGCTTTTCGGAGATTCGCCATCTCCCATTCGAATCACGGGAGATGCTCTCAAGGTTGTATGGCGATAGCCAAGACTCAATAGAGCTAGCTTTCGATGAAAGTGGGGAACAAAAGGGTCGCCCAACACCATATTCCACAACGCGATGAGAGGGCTCCATAGAGTATTCCAAACTTTCGCGGACATGTTCTTGGGAATTTCTTTTTCAAGAATCCGTTTTCGTTGCCATACAAAAGTTGTTGGTACGATACAGACGTCTGGGTGTTGCGATTGGAGATAGGCAATCTCACGTTCGCCGGTCGGAGTCTCGAAGGGTTTGCGGCGGTCCTTGTTCTCAAGGTTGAGAACAATGCATCGTCCGCCAGCAAGCTCTTGGCTGCAGATATCAATTCGAGAGACTTTTTTGGCTAGGCCAAACAGCGCCGCGGCGCGTCTTAGGTTGAGGCTAAAGGGTTCTGCGAAAAGGCCCCAAACTCTGGTGGCATATCTTGGGGCGTAAGAATCTCCGTAGGCGGCCTTCAAGAAGTGCCTAAGAACCCAAAATTCCACTACCCCAGCTCCTGGAATGGCAAAAACTAGGGGTTTTCCGCCGATTTCGCGGCGAATATCCTGAACTTGTTTCACAAAAAGCGGGCCCGCAGAAAAATTCCTATAAAGGAATCGCTCTATCGGCGCAGGGAGTCCATCTGTAAGCACGCCTCCATCATAACAAAGCTTCTGACTTTATCGACAATAATCGATTTCAGTTCTACGAATATTGCTATGAAAAGATCATTCATCATTATTGCCATTTTTGTATCAACATTCTTTTTAAGTCCTGGCGCCTCTGCTCAGAGTGTGGGCTTTGGTGTGCATGGTGGAGGTGTTGGAATTACGGGCACAGCTAATGGTGGAATTGGTTATGGTGCACATTTAATTGCACAGCCGTTTTCCCTGGCCGGATTCAAAGTCGACGCTACTTTTGCAGACTTAGACGGCGGAAGTTTCTTTTCGACTAGCCCGTCTTTCATTTTGTTCCCCGTTGATTTCCTCGAATTGAAAATGGGCTTTCTTGGCGGAGCAACGTTAGTAAAGTTCGGAACGGGTGCGGATCTTGAGTTCGGACTCAACTTTGGAGCCCTTGGTGAATTAGGAATCACAGATAATTTTAGAGTGGGAATGGAGGCCAAATACCACTCTGTTTTTGAAACAGAGGACTTTTGGACGGTATTTCTTACAACAACATATCACTTTGAGTTAGGAGCATGGTAATGGCTGAAATTCTCGCAAATATGTCAGGTACGGTAATTGAAGTTTTGGTGAAGGTGGGCGACACCATTGCAGAAGATCAGGATGTTGTTTCAGTCGAAAGTATGAAAATGGAAATGATGATTCAAGCAACAGCTTCTGGCACCGTGAAAGAAATCAAGGTTAATGCCGAAGATTTCGTTCAAGAGGGTCAAGCCCTTTTGGTCGTTGAGTAGGATCTTCTTTTATCAAAATGAAAAAGTGCAGTTTTGTTGAGGTCGGGCCGAGAGATGGATTACAAAACCATTCTCGGGTTCTGACTCTTGCCGAAAGGGAGAGCTTCGTGCGCCGACTAGTCGCGGATGGCGTTCTTGAGGTCGAGGTCGGATCATTTGTTCGAGACGACCGGATTCCGCAACTCGCGCAAACAGCAAAGCTGGTTTCTAAACTTCAAAAATTTAAAACCTCAAAAGGACGTCAACCCTTCTTCTGGGCTTTTGTGCCCAATGTTCGAGGTATGGAGCTCGCTCTTGAAACCGCCATTGACGGAGTAGGGCTTTTTGTGGCGGCATCTGAAACGTTTTGTAACAAAAACGTAAACAGAACTCAGGCCGAGTTGCTTCTAGAGATAAAAAACATTCTTCCGATGGCAAAGGCCGCGAAGCGCAAAGTTAGAGTTTACCTCAGTACGATTACATTTTGTCCATACGAGGGGGCTGTTCGTCCAGCGAAGGTAAAGAAACTTGTGAGAAATTTGATCGACATGGGAGTTGATGAGGTTTCTCTTGGAGACACAACAGGACATGCAACACCGCTGGATATATCCAAACTACTGGCGGAAGTTTTGAAGGTGGCCCCAGCCGGAAAAATCACCATGCATTTGCATGACACTCGGGGCCTGGCGATGGCAAACGTCTGGGAGAGTATGAGGCACGGGCTGAATCGTTTCGACTCTTCCTTGGGCGGTCTTGGTGGTTGTCCCTATGCTCCAGGCGCCGCTGGAAATCTCGCGACAGAAGATCTCTTATTCGCGTTGAACTCTATGGGAGCCATGAAGTCTACAGTCGATCTCAATAAACTAACAAAGACTTCTCTTTGGTTGGAAAAACAAATTGGGGCAAAGTTGCCGTCTAAAGTCCTGGCGACTTTTCGAAAACAATCATGAGGAAATCTCTAAAATGAGTTACTTAATTATAGAAAAAAAAGACAATGGTGTTTGGTCTTGTTGTTTGAACCGCGTCGATAAATTGAACGCGCTTTCATTGGATTTCATCTCAGAAGCCACGCAGTTCTTCAAAACGGCGAAGGCTGCAGCAGATCAGGGCGTTCTCAGGACCTTGATCCTATCCTCTGCTAGTGAAAAAGCGTTTTGCGTAGGTGCGGATCTGAAAGAACGCAAGGGAATGAATGATGATGAAGTCGTAGCTACTTTAGATAAGCTCAAAGACCTTACGTGTGCTCTGGAAAATATTACGGCACCGACAATTGCTGTCATTGAAGGTGCTGCTTTCGGCGGTGGGTTGGAGTTGGCACTTTGCTGCGACATTAGAATTGTTTCGCCAAAAGCTGTGATGGGACTCACAGAAACTCGTTTGGCAATCATTCCTGGAGCTGGTGGAACGCAGAGACTCACTAAGCTCGTCGGTCCAGCAAAAGCAAAAGAGCTTATCTTCCGAGGCCTAAGATTTGATGGAAAACAGGCGGCGCTTTTGGGTGTTGCCAACCACTGTGTGGATAAGGCGGAAGAATTCGCAACCAATCTTGCGGATGAAATTGTTCAAGGTGGCCCCTTGGCTCTTCGTGCCGCCAAAGAAGCTGTGGATGGTGGAGCACACCTTGCAACTCCAGAAGGACTTCAGGTCGAGCGTAAAGCTTATTTGAAAACTTTAAAAAGCCAAGATCGCATGGAGGGCCTCAGGGCCTTTGAAGAAAAGCGCGAAGCGAAATACGAGGGTAAATAAATGAAAACAACTCAAGAGCTAAAGTCCTTAGAATCCAAAATTCTAAAAGGTGGAGCTGAAAAGTATCACGAAAAGAATAAGTCTGTAGGTAAATATTTCGCGAGAGAACGCATTGCAAAGCTCGTTGACAAAAATACCTTCGTTGAAGATGGCTTGTTTGCAAACTGCAATGCCGACGGGCTTCCTTCGGATGGTGTTGTAACGGGTTTCGGAAAAGTTTCTGGTAGAACCGTTGCCATCGTGGCTAACGACTCTACTGTGAAGGCAGGCTCTTGGGGCTGGCGAACCGTCGAGAAAATGATTCGGCTTCTAGAGCAAGCCGCTAAGCTTCACGTTCCCACCTATTATTTGATCGACTCAGCCGGTGCGAGAATCACGGATCAATTAGAAATGTTCCCGGGCCGCCGCGGGGCAGGAAAGATTTTTAATCTTCAGTGCCGAATGTCAGGACACGCCCCTCAGATCTGTTTGCTCTTTGGTCCGTCAGCTGCGGGTGGTGCTTACATCCCCGCATTTTGTGATGCTTTGATTATGGTCGATAAGAATGCCTCAATGTATCTTGGGAGTCCGCGAATGGCCGAAGCTGTTATTGGTGAGAAAGTGACTCTAGAAGAAATGGGCGGAGCGAGAATGCATTGCTCTATCAGCGGAGTCGGCGACGTTCTTGCTAAAGACGAAGATGAGGCTCTAGAACTCGCTAAGCAATACCTGTCCTACATGCCTCAGAATTTTGCGGCGCCGCACGCTGCAGTTGATGGTATTTCTGCCAAAGAAAAATTGGATATCGAAAGCATTCTTCCCGAGAGCGACGCTCGCGCTTATGACATGATGAAAGTCATTGATGGGATTGTAGATGCGGGAAGTTTCTTCGAGATGAAGAAGATGTTTGCGAAAGAATTGATTGCGGGTTTTGCACGAATCAACGGCAAGGCTGTCGGAATCGTAGCGAACCAGCCGAAGATGAAGGGTGGAGTGTTGTTTGTGGATTCTGCAGACAAAGCAGCCCGCTTCATCTTTTTGTGTGACGCTTACAATGTCCCTCTTCTTTTTCTTGCAGACGTTCCTGGTTTTATGATCGGAACTCAGGTCGAGAAACAGGGGATCATTCGCCACGGGGCCAAGATGGTCTATGCCATGTCTTCTGCTACAGTGCCTAAAATTTGTGTTGTCGTAAGAAAAGCATTCGGAGCAGGATTGTATGCCATGTGTGGACCGGGCTTTGATCCGGACGTCACGCTTGCTTTGCCCAGCGCTCAGATCGCCGTGATGGGACCAGATCCTGCTGTAAACGCCGTCTACGCGAACAAAATTGCAGAACTTCCAGAGGGTGAGCGAGCGGCATTTGTTGCTGAGAAAAAAGCGGAATATCAAAAAGACATCGACATTCAAAGACTCGCTTCAGAACTTATTGTTGATGGACTGGTTCCAGGAGATCGTCTTAGAGAAGAACTAGATCGTCGATTCGAAATTCTTAAAGCGAAAGACTTGGAATATTTACCCCGCAAACACGGTGTGATTCCGGTCTAGTTTTGGTTAAGATTTGATTAAGCTGGCTAGCTCTTAAAATTTGGGATGCTCTTTGTGGGCGGCCTAGTGGACGTAGAGTTTTAGTTCTGCAAAGAGTCTCGATTTCCACTAAAATTGTCAAAGTGACACGTGTTTTTGCATTCCTTTGTCTAAGTTTTGCCGCTACTTTTGTGGGGACTTTGCACGCGCAGAACACGGCTGTCATGGAGGCGGATCGTTGCGGACTTTTGCTCGGCGATTATGCCTCTCGCAGAGAGACGAACCCCCTTCATTCGGCAATGGGCAGCCTCACTGCGGTGTACCGAGTGGGTGCAAAAATTGACCGTCATTTTACAACATCATTTCGCTTGCCGCGGCCCGTGATCTCAATTGGCAATGCTGCCGTTGGAGGGCGGGCCAAGACACCTTTGACCACCAAGATTGCGGAAGAGTTAAGGGCATCTGGTTATGAGCCCGTTATTTTGACGAGGGGTTATGGCCGTGATTCCAAAGAAGCGAAATTTTTGTTGCCTGGACAAAAGCATGAACTTGATGACTTTAGTGCAGCGGGGGATGAGCCCACAGAACTTTATTTGCGAACCAACTCCCCCGTTTTAATCGGTGCTGATCGCAAGGCTAACGCTAAGAAGTTTTTAGCAGAGCACCCTGATCCCAGTAAGGTTGTTTTCCTTTTGGACGATGGATCACAACATTGGAAGCTCGACAAAGATTTTGAAGCCGTAAGCACAACTAAAGAAGACTGGTCGACAGACCTGGCCGGTCGAAGGTATCTGCGTGAAACCATTCCTGACATGCGAAGAAGAATGCAAGAGTCGGGCACCCGATCGGCATTTCTAGAAGTTGGAAAAGATTTTAAAAAGGAAACATTTTTTAAGGCACAGCCTTCAAGACAAGTGAAAACGATCTCGCTCACAGCAAGAGCTGCTAATCAAGCTCAGTCCAGTTCCTATAGCGGTCTTATGACGTCTTATTTTAAAGACTTGGATTCGGTTGCGCTTGGGGATCACGCAAAGCCCCAAAAACTATTGCAAGCCATAAGCTCGTCAAATGCCAAGCAAGTAGTTCTAGGACTTAAAGAGGCGGTCAAACTTTTTGATGAAGCAGGTCTAAGGCAACTCATCGATACGGGAACAATTACGAGGCGATTTGCTCCTTGGCAGGAGCCGAAGGATATTTACTTAGCGGATCTAGAAGTTGCCTTGCGTAACGAAAATCTAATCAATGATATTTTGAAGCAAGTAGAGAATTTTGAATTGCCGGCTAACGCATCTGAAAACTAAGGTAAGAATTTATACCTGAGAACTTTTTGAACGAGTTTTGCTGCAAGATACTCAGAGCTAGAGTCACTTCGAGACGGGCATAGCTCACAGATATCCATTCCAATAACGTTTTTGGCTTTAAAGACTCTTTGCAACAAGTAGTTTAACCGTTCAAAACTAATCCCATTCGGCTCGGGATGACTTACGGCGGGACACTCGGATGGATCTAAAATGCTGAGATCTAAACTAATATAAACGTTTTCCTTCAGTGCTGAGAGTAGTTTGTCGATGCTCTCATTAGCCAGAAGATCTGAGCTAGAGAAAGTCGTAATCTTTTTACTTCTCTCAGAGTATAGCCACTCGTCTTCGGATGAGTTCCTAAGGCCAGCCAAGACGATAGAGTCTGAGCTTTCAGATAGCGCTCTAAGAGTGCACCGGTGAGATTGCCCTGAGCCTTGATAAGAGTTTTTCAAATCAGCGTGAGCGTCTAGATAAAGAATGGAGGTTTCGGAGGGATTCGCAAAGCGTTCAGAGACAAATTTGTAGGCAGCACGTGCGAGGGTTTGCTCGCCGCCCAGAAAAAGTGGCCACTGTCCGTTGGGAATTTTTTCTAGTTCATTGGAAATCATTTCTAGAGCTTCTGTATTGCTTGAAGGAAGCTCAGACATGTGAACGTGGTGGAGCTTTATGGCATGAAGACTGGTTTTGCTTTCGAAATCAAAACTCTCCAAAAGGTGGCTAGCTCTCAAGATCGCTTGCGGCCCTCGATGAGTGCCGTGTTGAAAGTGACTAGTGTTGTCGAGGCCAATGCTGACGATGCAAGCGAGGGCTTCGTCTGCCGGGGCGTCCAGTTTGTTAAAGCTGCTGTAGAAAAGTTTGTCTGGACTTTGACTCATGGGTGTATCTCACTTTCCAACTAGCGCTGGAAAGGCTTCGCCTAGGCCGTCGATAATAAACTGGGTTGCAACGGACGCCAGGACAAGTCCCATAAGTCTGGACATGATGTTTACTCCAGTTTGTCCAAGCAATTTACTAATACGCTCAGCCTGGACCAATACGAGATAGGCGACAAACATCACTAGTGCGATCGCGCCAAAAACAGCAGTCTTTTTCTCCAGAGACACGGCTTGTTCCATAAGCAAGAATGTGCTCAGGATTGATCCCGGACCAGCAAGCAATGGAATTGAGAGAGGAAAAATACCCGCAACCTCCCGGTTTCCAGCTTCTATCTCTTCTTCTGCAGTATGCTTAGTTCTTGAGGGTTTGGCGTGTAACATGTCGATCGAAACGAGCAAGACCAAGATGCCTCCAGAGATTTTTACCGCTGGCAGGGTAATGCCGTAGAACTGGAACAAGAACTGTCCCACCGCCGCACAACCAAAAAGAGCGAAACAGGCAATGATTGTTGCCTTTTTTGCCAAAGAAGTTTTTTGGGCCGGGTTAAGATCATGCGCCACCGAGAGAAATGGGGCAATGGCGCCAATGGGATTAACAATCGTGATTAATGTTCCAATGGCAACAATTAAAAATGAATCCATTTCAATTTATATTAACTCCAAAGGACAGGAAGCACTACAATGCTTTCTCGAGGGAGAAAGTTTCTTTGGTTCGGTGTGCTACTTTCTTGGCGCTAGCCTTTGTCTTGGGCTGAATGTCTTTGAAATTGCTGTGACCACTCTTCTCGCAGAAGGCTGTAGATTTTGAAATCCCAGTAGTGATCTCCGCGCTTGAAGAACTTTCTCAAGGTTCCTTCGCACTGCATGCCAATTTTTTCCATGATCTTCCATGATCCAATGTTCTCGGAGACACATCGAGCCTGAAGTCGATGAATGTCATAGTTCTCAAAGGCCCAGTCGCGAACGGCACAAGCGGCTTCAGAGACATAGCCCTTCCCCCAATGGTCTTGGGTCAAAATGTAGCCTAGTTCGACAATCTTTCTGTCATCTTTTGCAAAGAAACATCCAATGGTTCCCAGAATCGCCCCACCAGAACTGCCCTTGAGCTCGATCGCCCATTCGCCTTCATGACGTTCGTTGTAGCGAATGTTTAAAGTGTGTTCGACAAATTCAAGAGTGTCCTTGGCCGACTCTGCTCTGTCGAAA
>CAZXHL010000058.1:0-16578 GCA_964640545.1 uncultured Bacteriovorax sp.
ACTAGTTCTGTTAAGTCTCGAGCTTTCCGCGACAAGTTGAAGTCAATGGGGCAATTGAACATTTACAACATGCTTGCGAACATCGTTCCTCCAGGACCAGTTATTCCTCCTGAAGATTCATGGTCTGCACCTGTTGAAGCGTCTTTCTCTTCTCCGCATCCCTATGCTGATAAGTCGGAGTTGACTTACGAAATCTCAAACCCTGGAGCACGCTTCATTCGTTTGACTTTCGCTAAGATCGACATTGAGGCTGGTTATGATTTCTTGAAGATCTATGACGGCGAAGGCAAGCTTCTTGAAAGCATCTCTGGTCGTAAGGCTGATGGCTGGACGACTAACGAGATCGAAAGCGACAGCATTCGCATCGTATTCACATCTGACGATTCAGTAACCAAGTATGGTTTTGATTTGTCTTCTTATCAGTGGACTGACTTCAACGGTGAAACACACACTGTTCAAGCTCAAGCTCGATAAGCTTCTTCTCTGCTAAAAGAAAAGCCTCCGGTCTCTTTATTGAGGTCGGGGGCGTTTTTTTGTGAGAAATTTATTCTTTACTTTGTGTCTTCCTGCTCGCAACAATTCTAAGTTCAATTCTTTTGTCGAAGGACCGGTGCTGCCCCGATTATGACCTTAGAAGTTACACGGAGGTACAAGTTTTAGTCCTACGACAAAAGAATTGAATTTAGAATTGCTGCCTGAGGGAGTCACTCGTTCGAACTAGGCTTTTTCACTTTGATTTGGCAGCTTCTTCCCATGTAAAAAGCAGTCTTTGGAGTGATCTTGGGTGAGGCCGGCGGCTTGCATGTAGGCGTAGATGATCGTGCTGCCTACGAAGCGGAATCCGCGCTTCTTGAGGTCTTTTGAGATGGCGTCGCTTATATCGGTCTTGGAGGGGTAGTCGGAAAGTTTTTTGAAGTGATTCATGATGGGCTTGCCGCCAACGAATGCCCAAATGTATTTGTCGAAGCTACCAACTTCTTTTTGAAGCTTCAAAAAGGCCTTGGCATTGCTGACGGTCGATTCGATCTTGAGCCTGTTGCGAATGATGCCAGGATCGAGCATTAGCCGCTCCACTTTGGCTTGAGAAAATCGAGCGACCTTATTGGGGTCGAAGTTTGCAAAGACTTTTCTGTAATGTTCACGCTTCTTGAGAACCGTTTCCCAGCTGAGGCCTGCTTGGGCCCCTTCAAGGGTGATCATCTCAAAATGGAGCCTATCATCGTGAATCGGGCGGCCCCACTCACGATCGTGATATTCGACATAAAGCTCATTGCTCAGGTTAAGCCAAGGACAGCGAGTTGTCGGACAACGAGTCTTCGCTTTTTTCATAACTATGACTTAGTTTTAAACGTCGATCTTCAAATCCATATTCTCGAGCATCTTATCCATGTTGGTAAGGTCGCCTGAGAGAATGACTTTGTTGGCTCTGTTTGCGAGGCTGTTGAGGCTTTCAATATACTTTTGGCCCATTTCTAGCTTCACAGCTTCTGCACCGCCGATGCCGTTGATCTTCTCTGCTACCATGGTGATGGACTCTGCAGTCGCGATTCCAATGGCAAGGATCTCTTGGGCACGGCCTTGCGCTTCGTTGATGCGTTTTTGCTTTTCACCCTCAGAGCGGTTGATCATTTCTGCCATACGACCTTCAGAGGTATTGATCAGAGACTGCCTCGCGCCTGTTGCCTTTTGAAGAATGGCTCGACGATTTCGCTCTGCCGTTACTTGTTTCTCCATAGACTTTCTTACGGATTCAGGAGGGGTAAGGTTTTTGATTTCGAAACGAAGGATCTTAACTCCCCATTTGGCTGTAGCTTCGTCGAGAACTTGCACGACACGTCCACTAATGGCCTCACGCTCTTCGAAGGTTCTATCAAGTTCAAGTGTCCCGATGACCGCTCTAGTAGTTGTCTGAGCCAATTGGATGGCTGCATATTTGTAATTGGTGATGCCATAGCTAGCTTTGGCTGAATCTATGACCTGCATGTAGATGACACCATCTACTTCAATTTGAATTTCATCTTTCGTGAAGCAATGCTGAGGCGGCACATCAAGAGTGTGCTCTTTGAGGTCTTGTATGAAGGCAACCTTGTCGATGAAGGGTAGGAGTAGGTGAAAACCGCCTTTTAGGGTTTGGTGGTATTTACCGAATCGTTCTTGGATGTATTCCGTCTGGTTAGGGACAAGGCGGATCGATTTGAGTAATTCTACGATGAGATAGAAAAATAAGGCGCCGATGACGACTGTAAAAATCATTTTATCCATTGTAATTCGCTCCTTGAGTTTCTACGGCTTTAGTAATTTTCTTAGACGTTGTAGATCGTACTTCGTCAACGATACCTTTGAGGGTGGCAAGTTCAGCAGGGAAGATGGAAATATCACTCTTGTCGATGATGTTTTGAAGGCTGGAAATGTATTGATCGAGAAGCTTCATCTTCAAAGCTTCTTTCCCCCCTGGTTTGGAGATAGCTGTTCCGACAAGCTCAAGGCTTTTTGCGGTGGCATTTGCGACTAACTTAATGGATTCAGCTTTTCCATCAGCTTCGTTGATTCTTTTCTGTTTCTCGCCTTCTGAAATGTTGATGGCTTCTTGCCTTTCGCCTTCAGAGACGGCCATCAGCTTTTCCTTTTCAGCTGTGGCATAGGTGATTTCGGCACGCTTAGCGCGTTCGGCTTCCATTTGCTGCTCAAGAGTGTCTATTACGTGTCTAGAAGGCGCAATGTCTTTGATTTCGTAGCGAAGGACTTTGACTCCCCAGGGGTCGGAAGCTTTGTCGATTTCTCGAATGATCTTTGCGTTGACCTCTTCTCGCTCAGAAAAGATTTCTCCCAAGGAGATCTTTCCTACTTCGGATCTCATTGTGGTTTGAGCAAGGTTGATGCTAGCAGCTAAGTAGTTTCCGATCCCATAACTAGCTCTTTTGGCGTCAAGAACTTGAATGTAGAGTAGTCCGTCGACTTCGACTTGAATATTATCGCTCGTGATGACGCTTTGAGAGGGGATGTCTATGACTTGCTCTCTAATCTCTTGGCGATAAGCGGCTTTGTCGAAAAAAGGAATGAGAAAATAAAGTCCCGGCTTTAGTACCGCGTGGAATTTTCCTAGTCTTTCCACGATCACATTTTCACGTTCCGGTACGATGATGATGGTCTTAACCACAATCACAACCGCGATAATGATAAGGGCTGATAAAAAAGTTAACATTATTTTTTTTCTCCTATAACTTCAGTCACCAAGTAGGTGATGTTTTCTCGACCTTGAATGCAGACTTTGCTGCCTTTGGTAAGCGGTTTGCTGTCTACAGATTTTGCAGGCCAAGTCGAATCGCTGTAGGCGATGCGGCCAACTCCTTCTGCTGGGATGTCTTCAACGACGGATACGATTTTTCCATAGATTAACTCATCTTCATCAATGAGTTGTTTTTGGTGGGCCTGTGGGAAAAATCTCAAGAAAAAAGCTCGAAGTGTGAAAATGTACACAATGGACGATACGAACCAAACGAGAAGTTGTTCCGTTACATCGCTAATGTGTCCGGTGTGAATAAGAACAGCTACCGTCACGGCTCCTAAGCCTATAAAAACGGAAATGAGGCCCGGAACCAAAACTTCCAAAAACATCAGAACCAGACCGGCGATAAGCCAGGCTTTCGATGCGACTACAAAATCCATAAAGATGTCCACCTTGGCGCATCTTAGCGCGGCCAAGGCGGGAGGCAAGTCCTGGTTAGGGAATTACTCTGGAATTTTCAGCTTCTGACCGACTTTAATAACGCTTTTCCTGGGGAGGTCGTTTGCCTTGCGTAGGCTGCTCACTGAAGTGCGAAACCGTTTTGCAATTTCCCAGAGATTATCGCCTCGGCGCACACGGTACGTGGAGACGGCCCGAGTGCCTCGAACTTTGAGCTCTTGGCCGGGATGAATGGTGCTTCCCCTGAGTCCATTCAGACTCATTAGTTGGGCATTGGTCATCTTAAATCGTGCTGCAATTTCGGTGATATTGTCTCCCGGCCTGACTTTGTAGGTGCTTGTGGGTTCACCAGCTTTACCGGCTTGGAGTTTGAGAGTTTGTCCGGGGTAGATCGTATTGCCGCGAATACCATTCAAGCGTTTGATGTCGCGAATGCTCATACCGTGTTTGTTGGCAATTCTAAATAAAGAATCCCCTTTTTTAACTTTGTATGTTGTGATCTCACCCGAAGCGGACGGAGCTTCTTCCGCATCATCTGACTCAGACTCAGGGGCTAATCCAGGGATCTGAAGTTTTTGACCTACGGCTAGTCTAGTAGACTTTAAATTATTTTCTGACTTAATGGCATCAACCGTCGTTTTAAAGCTTCTAGCGATCTCATAAAGATTATCTCCGCTACGAACCGTGTAGTTTCCATTGTTAGCTTTTCTTGAGGAGCTAGCTGTCTTACTCCCCCGCTTTCGAGTTCCCCGATACTCGACCGGAATCTTGAGGCTTGTTCCAGCGCGCACTCTGTTGGCGCTTCGAATTTGGTTTAAATCCATTATGGATCTTGTTGAAATCCCGTACTTTCTGGAAACGTGACTAAGGGTTTCCCCCCTACGCAATCGATGGGTGATGAAGTGTCCGCTCTTATGACTGGTGAGGCCGTCTTTCTTCGCTAGTAAGATGTCCTTTTTTTCTGGCGGTACTCGCAAGCGCCATTCATCCATGTTGGGCGGGGTGAGCCCTCTGATGAGCTCTGGGTTGAGTAGACGTAAATCATCATGTGAGACGTTGATGGCATCAGAGACGTCTCGTAAAGAAATTCCTCCGGCAACCATAACTTCTTCCCATACAAGAGGGTCTTCTTTTTCAATATTTACGAATCCATATTTTTCGGGATCGCTCGAAATAAGTTTCGCCGCAATAATCTTAGGAACGTAATTTCTGGTTTCGCTTCGAAAGTTCTTCTTTTTACGGATCAATTCCCAAAAGTTTCTCGTTTGGTTCTCTCTGACGACTCGAAGGGTTCGGCCCTCTCCAGCATTGTAGCTGGCTGCAGCGAGGTACCAAGATCCGAAAATCTGGTGAAGTTCTTTTAAATACTTTGCAGCAGCGTGGGTCGCTTTGACGATATCTCGTCTCTCGTCATACCAGTGGTCGAGGTTAAGGCCGTAGTTGCGTCCGGTATAAGGCATAAACTGCCAGACGCCAGCGGCGCCTACCCAGCTTGTAGCTCGAGGGTTGAAGCCGCTTTCAATCATAGCGAGATAGATGAGATCTTCAGGCAGCCCATCTTCTTTGACCGTTTGCCGAATGAGCCCAGAGTAACGCTGCTTTCTTGCAAGCCATTTTGCAAAGGTCGCACGACCACGAGGCGTAGCCGTGAAGTATTTGATCCACTGATCAACAAACTCATTTTGTACAATAGGAAAGGTGTTTCTCGCGTCGCGGTCGGCTTGGACTTCGTCGGCATTTCTGTCAGATGATGAGTTTATGTCTCCGAGATCCTCTGGAGTGTTTTCTACCTCTTCGTCGATAGGGGCTTCGGCAACCGTCTCGGCATCGATCGAGCCACTCGTTCTCACACTACAAAACGAAAGACTAAAGGAAAGAAACAAGAAACCTACAACGAGTCTAAAAGTTTTGGTCATAGTTCTATTTATTGTAGAGGGGTCCTATGGAAGGCGCAATTTTTGTAGGCGATTGTGAAGATATATTTCGACGCGTTTAAGCTTGAGGAATCACTGCGTTGTGTGAAAACACCGTGTCTTCGTTTAGGGGCACTTTATTGCTGTTTTCACCACTAATTTTGCTGTGAAGACTCTCCAACATTTTGGCGGCAATCAGTCGTAGGTCGTCCGTAGTGAGTTGATCGGGATTCAAATTCTGTTTGCTCAGCTCTTTTGAACAGAAGATTTCTTGAACTTCAGTGTCGTTGAGCCCACTGATTTTTTGAATGTAACCAATTAGTTCTTGTCCCTTTTTTGAGCTCATTTTGCCTTCCCCCCGAAGTAGATCTAGTTGAAAAACTAACATGAAAGTTTTGCGCCGCTAGACGCGCTGCAAAAAGTTAAGAATTTTTTTGGAGCTGTGGAAAACTCTCTCTTGAGACTTGTTTGTCTGGCGTGGGATCGAAGCACTAAGGTGGGGGGAATGATTCGGAAAACTTTGATTTTGTGGGGCGGCGGTCACTTGGTTCAGGCCGTGAAAAAGCTATCTAGTGATTTTGAATTTGTCGACCAACTTGTCCTTGTCTCCAGGGATCCGAGTGCACACGCACTGGCCGAGAGACCGGAGATTGTGATGGCGAAAAGTTTTGGGGAGCTAGGCGATCGTCTGCTTGAGGGGGCAGTTGTTTTGGCAACGCGTCCGTTTTCATCGTGGCTAGAGGAGCTTGGTCGAGAGAGGGAGCTAGGGCACTTGGAAAAAATCAAGAAGCTGCTCATGATCTCTAGTACAGGTGTTTATGTGGATTCTCCAGCGGGGGCCGAAATTCCTACTCATGGCGATGTGGAGGGTATCATCGTCGACGAGGACTCAGCGGTGAAGCAAGACCACCCGTACATTGCTGCAGAAACAGAGATTTCGGAGCAGTTGCCCACATTGATCTTGAGGTGTGCGGGACTTTACGACGAGCTTAAGGGACCACATTGCTATTACCTAAGAAAGAAAGCTATGCCGGGTCCCACGGGGGCTCATTTGAATCTGATTCACTACGATGATTTAGCAAGAGTGGTGACTGAAGTCCTGAAGAGAGAATTCCAAGAGAATTCTAAGCTGGCACCCATTTACAATATCTCCGATGGCACAGCTTTAACACGCTCCCAAATCCATCAACATCTCAAAAGTTGGGGTGGGGAATGGGCCGAAATCGCAGCGCCTATAGATGAGCAAAGCTCAAACACCTTCAATAAAATAGTAAAAACAAAAATCTGGTCCGAACTCGGCCTAGAACCAAAATATAAGTCATTTTTAGAATTCAATTTGTCCTAATCTGGCCAAAGGCCAAGTCATCGAGCCCAGGCGAGATGAGCAAGCAGCCGAAGGCTAGGGCATTGAACGAAGTGAAATGACTATTAGTACGGATTGTCGTTAGGGGGCGGCGGTTCGGGCATGTCACCATAGCTATTGGAAACATAATTGTTCGAGATAAAATCGGTGAAGCGAGTGAGGTGACCAAGCCATGTGACTTTCACATCGGCCGTTGGTCCAGCCCTATGCTTAGCTACAATGATCTCTGCTTCCGCAGGAGCTCGACTATCAGACGTCGCGCTTTGCTCTCTATGGATGAACATAACAATGTCAGCATCCGCTTCAATCGCACCAGAATCTCTAAGGTCAGAAAGTTGAGGTTTATTGGCGCCTTCACCCTGACGTTTGGATCGATCCCTGTTGAGCTGTGAAAGTGCAAGGACAGGAACGTCCATTTCCTTGGCAATCGCTTTCAATCCACCGGTGATCGCCGCAACTTCAATAGACCGACTCTCGGCATTGACTCCAGATTTCATGATTTGAATATAGTCACATGCGATGAGGTCGAGTCTAAACTCAGGGTTGTGAATTCTTTCTGACGCCACAAGCTTTCTTGCTGCAGCTAATACGTCGTATGGAGTCACGAGTGATCTGTCGTCGATGAAGAAGTTTGTTCCCGCAAGTTCTTCCGCCGCAAAGTAAAGGTCGTTGAAATCTTCAGGGCTCAAATTACCTTTGCGTAATCTGCCGGCATCAACGCCAGCAGAAAAACTCATGACCCTTTCCATGATCTCTTTTCGGGTCATCTCAAGTGAGAAGAACAAGATATTTTTCTTACTCTTAACGGCAGCGTGGTGCATGATGTTTACCGTTAGAGCTGTCTTACCCGTACCAGGTCCAGCAGCAAGAACGATCAGCTGACCTGGGCGAAATCCAGTGAGGCATCGGTCCAGATCGGTAAGGCCTGTCGTTACAAGGTTTGGGTCGGGAATGCCTTGATTGTCTGCGCGTTGTTCGAAGTCTGCGAGAACTGTATTCAGTAGGTCAGAGGCTTTAACGACCTGTGTGCTTTTTTTCTCTTGAGTGGCGTCGAAGATCGCCTTCTCAACTTCAGAAGCGATGGCTCTCGTATCTCCTGCCTTAAGGGCAGCGGAACGACAGGCATCTGCTGCATCGAGGAGTCGTCTTCTCCAGGAAAGATCGACAACAATTTGAGCATATTCGAGAGAGTGAGCAGAAGTTGCGGGAGTTTCTGCAATTTTTGCGAGATAAACAGCGCCGCCAATGTTGTCGAGTTTTGCGGACTCTTTGAGGGCCGACATAACGGTCATCATGTCGATTGGTTTGTTTTTGAAGGCCAATGTGGTCATGGCATCAAAAATGTCTTGGTGCGCGGGCTGATAGAAGTCAGAGGCTTTTACAACTTGTTGAACGTCGTTGATGATCTCAGGGAACATCAAAACGCCTGCTAGGACGGCCATTTCAAGTTGAGTATCGTTGGGTCTTTCGCCTGGCGCGAAAGCCATGGCAACAGTGTCTCTTCTTCGAAATTTCTTAGAATTATCGTTGGACGAATTTGCCCCAATTTCGAACGCCATAGACTTTTTCTAGCTAAGTAACGGGGTCCTTGTCTAACGATTTTTTACCTAGTCTTTTCCTCAAGAGAGATCTTGTTCGATATCAAAAAAAAACCTTCTCCTTTGCGGGAGAAGGTTTTTTGATTCTATTTGAGAGTTGGGAATTAAGCTTCAGGAGTTTCTGAAGATTTGGCCTGAGGGGCGTGGACGTCGCCGTCTTCTGAACGGTCGTTAGAATGACTGTCAGCGTACTCTTCTTCGTATTGTTCTTCTTCTTCGTAAGCAGCGCGTTTTTTGCCGTCGCCTTCTACCACAAGAGGAACGTTAGCTTTGAGGCCGCCGAAAAGTTTGATCAAAAGTGAATATTCACCAACCATTTTGATTTGTTGTCCAAGGACAACTTGTCTACGATCGATAGTAACGCCTTGAGCTGCAAAAGCTTCTTCGACTTCAGTTGTTGTCACTGATCCGTAAAGACGTCCGTCCTCAGAAACCTTCTTAACGATCTTAAGGCTAAGACCTTCGATTTGTTTGATAAGAGTTTCAGCGGTTGAGCGGTCTTTTGCTTTTTGTTCAGCAAGTTTGGCAGCTTGGTCTTCAAGAACGCGCAAGTTTGCAGCTGTAGAGCGCTTAGCGATGCCTTGAGGGATCAAGTAGTTGCATGCGTAACCTGGTTTTACATCAACGATCTCGCCGATCTCACCTAGGTTCATGTAGCTTTGTTGTAGAATAACTTTCATTTTTCTTTCCTCTTCAACGGTACATTTTCTAAATGCACCTCTTTAAAATAGTTCAACCCTTCAACAAAGAGCTGGAAATAAAACCAGCAGTTTCTCGCAGCCGATGACAGAGCTCTCAAGGAGCTACATGAAATCAGCAGTTCAAGGAACTGCTAGTACGCAGATTAGTCGTTAGAAGAGCCTTGGCTGTCCGACGAACCTGTATTTTCTGATTTACTAAAGTCTCTAGGCGGGCGAGAGGATGGTCCTGAAGGACCGTCTTTGCGGAATCCACCACGGCTTCCGCCGCCGCTTCCACCACCGGGTCCACCAAAGCTACGCTTGCCTTTGAAGCCACCGCGACGAGGGCGATCGTCTTTCCAATCGCGATTTCGTTCACGATCAGCAAGTTCTTTCGCCATGTTTTCACGAAGAGGAGCGTATTCAGCAGCATCTTCAGACGCGAGAGTCGTGAAGTTGCGAAGAACGTTCTCATTGATTTTGAGGTTACGATGCATTTCATCAATGCCTTTTGGAAGACTTTTGAAACGAAGGTATGTCCAACGTCCACGAGGCTCTTTAGCGATTGGGTATGAGATTTTGGCCTTCGCCCAATCGTCACACATCAAGATCTCGCCTTTGCCTTCGCCAGTGAGAATGCCTTTGCATTTTTCGATGAGAGCGTCGAGGCCTTCTTGAGGCTGATCAACCTTAGTAATTAGGATAGTTTCATATGTGCGCGTTTCTAATGCCATTCGTTCGTTCCTTTTTTAGATTTGACTCATCGGGGTTAGCAAAAACATGTCGTCATAGCAAGTGAATGCTGGAGGCTTATCGTCTCTTTTTCTGACCAGTGGGTCTAGCGCCCTTGGGGCGTCCCGTTCTAGCGGGACTTTTGGGTGAACCGGCTTTCTGAGCTTGCTCGGGGGGCTGGTAGAGGCCCGTCCAACTCTTTGGGGCGGGGGCAACGATTTCCATCCATTCATTACTGCGCGGGTGACGCAGGCCGAGCTTTCGGGCATGGAGGGCATGCGCCTCTAATATCAATCGTTTACGTAGAGTGTTGTCCAGTCTGAGAAAGGATCCGTCCTCAAATGAACTCTCTTTATTGAGTTCTTTGAATTGAATAAAGGTCGATTCATCGGGATCGTAGAGTTTGTCACCGACGATTCCGGCCCCGACATGGGCCAGATGAACGCGAATTTGATTGGTTCTTCCTGTGATCGGCGAGGCTTCAACGAGCGAAATGGGCCATTTGTCGGCATTTTTTGAATTTTTGGCCTTCATGGCGGTCATTTGGGGCCATTCAGGGGGGGTCCAATCTGCAGCAGCGAGCCATTTTGTGGAGATGGTGTGATATTTGGTCTTGGCTGTCTTTGCGCCTGAACCGTCGACGGCTTGCTTGATTCTAATCTTGCTCGTGGTTTTGGAGCCTGGGCCTTGGGCGGTGCCGAGTGGTTTATCGACAACTCCGGAGCGAGGTGAAGGCTCACCCCACACAAGCCCCCAATAAGTTTTGTCGACTTTGCTGTGGAAAAATTGCCAATACATTTTTTCCTTCGCTAAATGAGTTTTTGAGAGCACACAAACGCCACTTGTTTCTCTGTCGAGTCGATGTGCGAGAAACAATTTTGAATTCTTTCGATTCTTCTGGAGAATATGAATCATGGTGTTTCTGAGATAGCGACCCGTGGGATGCACGGGAATATGTGGAGGTTTGTTGACGATCAGAAGGTCTTCGTCCTCGTAAAGGACGGGAATGTGATCGGGGACCGGTGGTTCGGGACGAGTCATGGCCATGTAGCTAACTTTGTCGCCAGCCTTCAACAACTCCTGGCCATCACAATTTTTCTCGTTGAGTTGAACGTCGCCTTTGCGGATTAGATCCATCCATTGCTCAGCTTTGAAATAGGTAAACCGGCTGCAAAGGAAGTCCAGGAGGGTCTGACCTTCAGCGTGCGGACCAATGTGTTTAAAGTAGGCAACTTTTTCACTTTTGTAGGGCACATCCATCTTCTTGCCCTTGCGCCTAGAGTGTTGATTCTTACCGGTCATATTTCCTCAGATGCGTGAAGCTTGTGCCAAAAAGGGCGGGCCTCACTTCACATTTCAAAGTTCAATGCACAGTGCCACCAAAAGTATGTTGCGCCAAGAGAAATCGTATGTGAGCCATCACCTGATTGTGCTAATTTATAGCTATGCTTTTAGAAGTAAAACTGCCGACTCCATCTCAGCGAGCGATCGATAGGGCAGTTGCGACCCTACAACGCGGCGGTATCATTATTTTTCCTACTGACACGGGATACGCTATTGGTTGTGATCTTTTTAATAAGAAAGCCATTGATCGCATTTATCAAATAAAAAGACGAGACAAGAATCATCCGCTCAGTTTTATCTGTGCAGATTTGAAAGAACTTTCTCAGTTCGCCGTTGTGAATAACAAAGCGTATCGAAATATGAGAAGACTTTTGCCAGGTCCTTATACGTTCATTCTTCCCGCCACTAAGATGGTTCCAAAGTTACTAGTGTCTAGAAGGAGTAGCGTCGGAATCCGAATTCCGGATCACCCCGTAGCTGCTGCACTAGTTGAGGGCCTAAGACATCCTATTATTGGAACGTCGTGCACTGACGAGGATGGGGATGCTTTAGTGGATCCGCAAGAGATCCAAAAACTCATGGGGAAACTAGTTGATTTGATCCTGGATGCGGGACCTGTGGCTTCGGAACCCTCTACTGTTATCGACTTCAATGCTCCCGAACCGATTATTGTTCGAGTAGGCAAGGGCGATATTAGCGACTTTCAGCTAGCTGACGAAACTTGATCCCATTCCTAATATGATGTCCCAAGAATTACGCACACGCTTCGACGACCATTTGAGCCGCAAGTTTTTCCATATGACTTCTGGAACTTTAGTTGCGTATTTATTCCTCTACGTTTTTGAAAGGCAACAATCCGTGATTGTGATCACCACTGCTGGTGTTGTTTTGATGTTTTTCGATATCATTCGTGTGCGCTCCAAAGCTGTGAATGCGCTGGTGATGAAATTCATGGGTTCTTTGATGCGTAAGAACGAAGAAACGGAGCCTAGTGCCCAAGTTTATTATCTCTTGGGTTTGATGTGGGCCATTTTGTTTCTTCCCAAGGTCATAGCGGTTCAGGCCATTTTAACTCTGGCTTGGATGGATCCTGTGGCTGGAGCCTGGGGCGTTAGGTTTGGAAAAACTAGATGGAATAGTGTCTTTGCGTTTTTCTTGCCAAAGGAAAGACAGATTCCATTGTCACTTGGAGCTAAAACTTTTGAGGGAAGCGCTGCAGGGTTTTTTGCTGCTCTTGCCGCGGGGGTTGTGGCGTGGACGGGGCGGTGGGCCGCTTATTCGATGCCGGATGGTAGCTTGCGTTGGCCGAAGCCCGATGAAATCATTTTGATGAGTGTGGTTGGGGGGCTGATTGCGGTGATAGCAGAGGCTTGGCCGTCTCAGTGGGATGACAACGCAAAGATCCCGTTTTGGACCGGTCTTGTGATTTGGGTTTTGGCTCAACTGGTCAATATCCCACTTACTTACACCTAAATCTCGATACTTATTGCTGGAAACATCTTTCTGGCTTTGAGTCCTTGTGGGCTTTGGCCTATTCTTAGAGAACTATGTCGACTGTAATTTTTCGAAGTTTGCCCAAAATTTTTCTAGCGTTTTGTTTGATGGGGGTGACGTCTCAAGTCCAAGCCAATTCGAAAGAAGTTGAGTTGGCGCGGGGCTTTGTGACCAAGCTTTTGAAGTTGGGGAAGTTGTCTAAAAAATATGATGATAAGTCCAAGGCCGATGCCAAAGTGATTGTGAAGGAGCTTTCTGATGGAGTTGACTTCTCAGGGCTAGCTGCGAAAAGCTTGCATACGACTTGGGACAACATGAAACAAGCGAAGCGTGATGACTTTATGGAAACTCTTCAGGGAATGATTGAAGAAGTTCTTTTTCCTAGAGCCCATAAGATTTCAGCACCGCTGAATGAGATTGAGTTTTCGCTTCACCCTAAAAATCCAAAGCGAGTAAAGGCGAAAACTCGATTCGAAACTGAGAAGCATGGCGAGATCATTGAAAAAGATTTAGAGATTGATTTGATCTATAATGGCAAAGGATTGATCACAGACGCTTGGATTGAGGGAGAGCTTGTTTCTCAAAATCTCCAAAGGCAATTCGATAACGCGTTGAAAAAGAAAAGCTTCGATCAGATCCTGGCTCAAATGAAATCAAAACTAAAGAAAACGCGTGAGCCCGAAGCTGACGAGGAACTAGATGCCAAGGCTGAAGTTGAATCCGACCCCAAAGTCGATCCAAGTGCCAAAGTGGCAAGCAAGTCAAAGGTCTCTGTAAAAGCCGAATCTAAGAGTGATAAAGATGATAGCGAAAACAAATAAGACTCATTGTGAAAAGTTTGTCATGGCGTTGAGTTCTGTTCTTGTTGGAGCTTTTGCGCTGACCTCTATCAGCTCCTTGGCTATTGACGTCAAACCTGTTGGTGAAGAAGTCTCATTGGTGAGTGCTACAAAAGTTGAAATGCTTCCGCGCATGGACCTTGACGGATTTTATGAGCGCGCCTTGGAAAAGAGCGCTCGCAGTCGTGAGTCGGCTGGACAGCTGAAGGTTTCTGAAGCTCGGCAACAACTAGCTGGTGCTTTGAGACTGCCTACTCTGTCAGCGGAAGTGATATCGGGACCGTCACCCACGATTACTGGAGATGCGCTCAATAGTTCGACTAGCTATGATAGTTGGGGAATCGCGTTTCAATCAAAAGTTGAGCTCATTCAGCCCATTTATACTTTTGGTGCGATTGGCAGCCTGAGAGAAGCAGCCCGGGCTGCGCATGAAGCTGAAGCCGGACGACACGCTCGTGAAAAGTGGCAGCTTAGGCAGGATATTGCAAAGTTATACTTCGGTTATCAACTGGCATTTGAACTTCGAGAATTGACTCGCGAGCTACAAGATCAGTTAGAGAAAGCACAATCTGAAGGAAAGAAACTACGAAGGCGTAAGGCAAAAGGTGCACCCAGCTTGACTGATCTGGAAAGATTGAAAGTCTATATTGCGGAGCTCACATCTCGTTTTGATGAAGCTCAAAAGTTTATGGATTTAGCAAAGCTTGGTATGGCTTTGGAAGTTGAATCTACTAGCGACGCTCTTCGATGGCGTCGCGCCAATTTAAAGCGCTTGGAAACCGAGTTCAAAGATCTCGACTACTATGTGGAGATTTCTAAGTCGAAGCGCCCCGAATACAAAGCTCTTCAAAAAGAGATTGAAGCAAAGGAATTGTTTGTGGACGCGATGAAGGCCGGACAGTTGCCGCAAATTTTTGCTGGGGCTAGGTGGACGACGGCGTATTCGAATGTGTCGGATAAGCAGACCAGTGTTTATGCTAATGATTCTTTCAACCAAGACTCTTTTGTTGGAGGGGTGGGGCTGAGGTGGAATCTATTTTCCCCCACTCACAATGCGAAAATTGCTGCAGCCAAAGCAGAACTGATCAAAACTCGGGCCAAAAATGGGGCTTTGCTCACCGCACTTTCTTCTGAGACACAAAAAGATTGGCTGGAGCTTCGATTCTTACGTAATTCCTTGGAGCAGAGATTGATTGCCGAGCAATCCTCTAAGCGTGTATTCCTCGACATGTTTGCGGGCTTCACGATCGGAACTCAAAGAGCTAAAGATCTCCTTGAGGCTATGGCACTTTGGGCGCAGATGAAAAAAGCTCGTCTTGAAACCCTCCACCAAGAGCGTTTGGCTTGGGTTCGTCTTGAGGGCAGTACCGGTCAGTTGGCCGAATAAATTTTTTCCGAATCTAATTGAAAGTATTGGCTAAATCATTTCATCGAGCATGAAGCGGGCTTCTCTACTGCTTAACTGACTGGAGAAGGTGGCTATATGGGCGATGGCGTCACCCTGGTTCACGAGGGGGATGGTGCTTAGCCCAACGATCAAGCCTTTTTCGTCGGCTCTTACGACGTATGGATCTCCACCAAAAGTGTCTGTGATGACCGCGATGGTTTCATTGCGCTCTACTCGATCGCCTAGTTTCTTCTTTAGATCAAAGGTTCCACTGTGCGGAGCGCGTACCCAGTAACTACCTCTAGCAATTTTAGATTTTCTCAGAGGGGCCGTGGCCACGCTATGGGTAAGTGAGGTGACTTCCAACATTCCGATCTGTTTCATAAAGGAAAAGCAGCCTCGAACCCCGAGCTTGATCACGTCTTCGTTGAATCTCAGAGCTTCGCCGCCCTCGAAAAGTAAAGTGCGCACGTTTCTTTTCCGAGCAGCTTCTCGAAGTGAACCATCTCGCAGCTTGGAATTGATGATGATGGGAACTCCAAAGCTTTCGGCAAGCTTCTGTGTTTCTTTGTCTTCAAGAGCAGCACGAATCTGGGGCAAGTTATTGCGATTGATAGCTGCGGTATGAAGATCAATTCCATGAGTGCATTGAGAAACAATTTCTTTCATGAGAAAGTAGGCCATGCGTGAGGCAAGAGATCCTGTTTTTGCTCCCGGAAAACTTCGATTGAGATCTCTACGATCCGGTAGATATCGCGACTTATTATTGAAGCCAAAGACGTTGACGACGGGGATGGCGATGAGAGTTCCTTTGAGTTTACTCAGCACGGGCTTTTTGAGAACTTTTTTGATGATTTCTACACCGTTGATTTCATCTCCATGAATGGCTGCACTCAGGAACATGATAGGCCCTTCTTCTTTTCCTCGAATGACTTCTATGGGAATGGCTAGTTGAGTGTAGTCGTAGAGAGTTGCAAGATCTATCGAGAGCCGCTTGCGTTCTCCTGGATAAACTTTTTCACCTGCTATTTTTAAGGCCTTTGCTTTTTTTTCAGTCGATGGGGATTTTGTCATATGTAAAAAGGCTTAACTTTTGTGCTTCTTCTTCCAGAAATAGAATCCGATGGCACCTGCTAACAAAATAAAGCCAATGACATTTGTCATGTCGAAGCCTTCAACGTCTTCTCTACGATTTTCGATCTGAGTGCCTTCAGGCGCAAAGCGACCTCCAGATTGTGCTCTTCGGCCGAGAAGGGAACCGGGGTTGGCATTCATGGCATCATCGAAGGCTTTAGGGTCATATCTAAGTTCGATTGAATCTAGAATTTTGTCCATGATAGGAGCCCACTTTGCGTAGACGGATTCAGCAATTGAGTAAGTGACAAGTCCCGCAATCTTTCCCTCTATCGAGGCCACGTAACGTGTGTAAAATCCAGGAATTTCGGAACCAAACTGAAGCGAGTCAACCCATTGCTTCTTCTTGATTTCTTTGAAGCGAACATACTTCACTTCACTTTTGTACACATTCCCCAATAGATCTCTC
>CAZXHL010000059.1:0-16380 GCA_964640545.1 uncultured Bacteriovorax sp.
TCTCTCCGCCATTATTAGGAAGCTGAAAAGGGGTTCTACGGTTCTACGGTTCTACCCGATTCATGGGGTTCTACCCGATTCATGGTGGGTTATTCTCAAAACAATTTTAAGAACAAGCATTTAGCAGCCTCAATCTGTAATTGTGGAAGCTTCTAAAACCGTAACCACGTCTTTTTATTTTATGCTCCGGCGGACCGGGCTTCGCCCCGGATCCTTGGGTCAAATAGGGAGCTCGCTAGCGCAGAGTTTTCTAAACGCGTTCTCTTGAGTTGGGAATTTGCTGCGTTGCGAGTGGCTCAAAAGGATTGGATTTAGACTCATCGACGTCTTTGCAAAAATTGACGAATACATACCAAAGCTCCGATAGCAAAAAATGCAGTTCCAGCCCAGATAACCCAATTTGTATTGTGTCCTGTAAAAATGCGATAACTCCCAATCGCAGCCAAAGACGTGCAGCATATAAGCCCTATAATGGGCCCGACTTGAGATTTAGGCTCTTTGTTGTCGGAGGCAGTCGCAAAGATCTCGGCCAGAATAGAAAGCAAAAAATCCATGATGAATTTTCGGTCATTCTAAAATGTAACTTGAGCCTAGGTATTTGACCCTAAACTTCGATCTAATCGCCGTTCGGAATAGCTCAGAAAAACGAAGGCCCCTGGAACCGAATCTGGTCCCGGGGGCCTTCGCATGTTGAAGTCCTAGCTCTACCGAGTACGGGCGAAATATTGTCTAGGGTTTATAATAACTAATTTCGACAAGCGCATCTTTAGAAGCACTAGCGGGAGTGTATCTGATGTTCGGACACCCGGAATCTCTATTGTCGTAACAGCCAAAATAATAACGACCAGTATTTTGATATTCTTTCCACTCTAAGTTTTGGATCATCTTCTTAGCAATATCAGGTGTCACATCTATCTGAGTGTAACTATCAATGACCTTTTCCCCTGCCTCGAAAAATACCGTTGAATAAGAGAAGGAACAAGTGGGAGCTAGCAACTCTGCGTTTTCAGAACGGTAATTGAGGATTCTTTGTTGGCATTCGAGGAGAAATCTAAAATTAGCACTCTCTCCAACTTGCTTACTAAAACCAAGACTATAGTCGTGCATGATGTGGCTGCCGTATGGCCCATACTCTCTGCTCGACTCTGAAATCTGCTTCGCCTTAAAGTTCTCAGCATCAGCTCCCTTGAACTCGATTTGGAAATGGTTGGACTCAGACGGCGACGCAACAGCCAAACTCGTGCCACCAAACAACGCCAGAAAAAATACTCTTGCTAAAACTTTCATACATCGACCTCCTAAAGCCTTGGTAGCGAGGATTAGTACAGAAGATGATATCGCCTAACAAGACAAAACTTGATCTCGGCAACTGCCTCACCATCCTCCTTGCCATGGGGAAGAGAAATACACAATTATCAAACCATTGTTATTGTTAAGAAATTAATCTACCCCCCAGGCTATGATTTTGCTCCAGCTACAGAACGACAGGCTTTAAGCGGGATGAAGTCCGAAATCATGCTATTTATCTAAGTATGATTGCTAAGATTCAAAATGGCTTATTTAGAAGCACTTTCAAAACAATAATCAAGTTAATGCCGCCGCCGAGGCCGTTGGTATTTGAGGGGCTAGACTCCATCAATAAACTTTGTGAGCACATTCATAATTCCGGAATCAAAACTTTGCTTGTCGTGACTTCTCCAGAAATTGTGGAGTTGGGGTTATTAAAATTAACTCTCCAATCGCTGTCAGAGCTTGGAGTGAAGCACCACGTTTATACCGATATCCCCCCAAACTCGCCTATCTCGTCCGTAAAAAAAGGAATTGAATTTTATCATTCAAGGCATTGTGAAAGCATTCTCGCCTTTGGTGGCGGATCTGTTATCGATGCCGCAAAAGCTATGGTCCTACAGATCGGAAGCGGCAAACCCATTGAAAAACTTGTCGGCCTATTCAAGGGGCGCAGAGCTATTCCATTTTTTGTGGTGCCTACGACCGCTGGAACCGGATCTGAAATTACAAGTATCGCCGTCGTGACAAGAGACAAAACTCACGAAAAAGTATTCATAGTAGACCACAAAGCGCTTCCTCTTGCTGTCGCCCTTACAGCCGAACCAATGCTTGGACTACCTCCGCACATTACAGCAGACACGGGAATGGACGCGCTCACACATGCCATTGAAGCTTATGTCTCAAAAATCAACTCTCCGTCATCGATGCAAGATGCCGAGCAAGCCATTCAAATAATCTTTAAACATCTTGAACCTGTCTTCCAAGACGGCAGAAATGCCAAAGCCCGAAGTCAAATGGCTAAAGCCTCCTACCTCGCAGGAGATGCTTTCAATAGATTAGGCCTTGGTTTTGCTCATGCTATTTCACATCAATTAACGGCTATGTATGGAGTCCCCCATGGTAGAGCCAACGCCATAGTTCTTCCGCGAGTGCTCAAAGCCTCAATGCCAAAAGTGAGCCCATCACTAGCAAAACTCGCGAGGCTCATAGGAGAATCCCGCGACGCGTCTTCCGAGGAAGCACTCGCCCATTTATTTATATCAAGAATCGAGCACCTTTCAGCTTCCCTACAAATTCCCAGAGGTCTTCCGGAAATTTTAGACACGGACATTCCCAGAATTGCTCGCCGTGCGCACAAAGAAGCCATTTGGAATTACCCCGTTGCAAAACTTCTAAGCGTTATGGAATGTCGTAAAATTTTGAAAGAGATTCAGAACGCGACAACCCCATAGGGATTTTAAAGAGCGCGCCGGCCTCAACAGTCACTTTTCAATTTGAGCTTGGATGAACTTCTTCATCTCTTCATTGTCTTCCAATCGAAGAAACTCCTGGCTACAGCGTTGCATGTTCGATTTGTCTTTCAAAAATTTATAAATAGCAAAAAGACAGCCCCAGGCCCTGGCAAAGTTTGGACGAACTTGCACGCACTGCTCAAGTAGTCTGACGGAGTTCTGAGTTTCACGATCGACCCAAAAAGTGTGTGCTGCCAGAAGAAAGAGTAAGTGGGGATTGTGAGGATGCTCTTTAAGAAGCTCTAGAAACCTTAACTCCCCAGGGTCGGACAAGCCTTTCCTAAAGAGACTTCTTGCTGCCATCATGGAAACATAAAGTTTGGACTCTTCAGAAAACTTTGGATCGAGTGTGGCCGCTTTGGCGAAACACGACTTCACTATCCCGCTAGGCCCTTCAACTTCAATAAGAATTTTTCCGTATAGAACCAAGAAAGAGGCATCCGCAAGATATTTTTCTTCTTTCGCCATCATAGAAGCCATAGAAACAGCTTCTTTTAATTTACCGCTTTCATACAGTTGGTGAAGATCCGCTACAGCAGGGTTGTCTGGGACCTGACTCGAAAAAGGCGTCTTACAGTACGGACAGACTCCGACCGAAGGACCGCTGGGAGCCCCGCACGATTCACATTCAGTTTCAAAACTCATAACTTGCCTCCGCACTGAGAACAGAACTTAGAGTTTCTAGAATTCAAATTGGCACAACTCGGACAAGGGCGCTGATCTCGGCCACGAGTCTCACTCGAATCAGCCAAACTACTTGCACGTTCGCTTTGATGATAGTCTTGCCCCATAATTCCTTTACTCATCATCATTCCCATCATCACCTGCACAGGATCTTGTGCACTAGAACCCGAACTTCCATCACCCCTCAATCCTTTTGCGGCATTATAAAGTAGGTACTGCCTTTGATCCCCGATAAGATTCATGGCAATTTTTGCATCGAGGGCCTGCATAATCTCTTTAGGCGGTTGAATCGAAAGTACTTGAAGCTTGCTGATCTCGAGCCCCACCTTTTCTAGAGACTCATTGGCTAGTTCCTCCAACTTGTCAGAAACCTCATCCTGAAGAGTGTTGATCTCATTAAAACTTCTAATAAGGCTAAGCGCATCGGGCAGCCGCTCCAAAATCTCTCCCTGCACATAATCATCGACATCAGAAACCGAATAAACGGATTTGGTACCTATCATTGTAGAATGAAGCTTGCGCGGGTTGAGAACCCTTACAGAGAATGTTCCGAAGGCTTTAACGGGAACGGGGTGCCCCTCAATCGTACAAATTACCGACTGCCTAGTTCCCCATCGTCGTCCATTGAATTGGCTTAAAGAAAAAAACCAAATCTCAGCAAGAAGTGGACTTTTGAAGCCCAAAGCAAAATTCGACAATCTCGTCAGAACGGGAATGTTTCCCGTTTTAAGCGTCTTTAGACCACTCGTAAGTAGATCGGCATATTCGCCCTTGTAGACAAAGATTCCAATCTGATTAGGACGCACAACCACCTGCGTTCCATCGAACAAATCTGCTGCCCCAGCTGCTGGCACTCTTGCGGCTATCAACATGCCCGACGGATCTTCAAACTGATAAATGCCTTTGGTAAATGTACCTTGAGAGTGATTCACTCCCAAATTTTATTCGAGCTTACAACCAGGTTAAAGCAGGACTGCGTGAGTTCGTTGACGCTTTCAACAACTACGGCTCTGCAATTCTTCTACTTTGACAAGCTCATGCTAAACTCCCGATAAGGCATGAAAGATAAACTCTTAAAATTCTATTCCGAGAACGAGACCCGGGTCGATATCGCCTTTTTTGTAGGAGGCTTCTTGTTTGATGTCTTTACATTATCTGAGGTAGACGATGCCTTTGGCATTGCGCAGCAGTCTCTCTATCTAGCCATCGCCGGCTTTATCATTGCCATTGAACTACTAGAAACATTTAAGATCAAAGAAGTGCCCCATGTACTGCGAAAATTCTGGCCTTACTCTGCCCCGATTTTTCATTTTCTCCTCGGAGGACTCCTAAGCGTCTATTCTCTGTTTTTCCTCAAAAGCTCCTCGATCTTTAGCTCTCTGGTTTTCCTGTGCCTACTAGCTTTTCTACTTGTCGCCAACGAACTTAAATTTGTTCAAAACCGTCAAGGGGGCGTCCGAGTGGCTTTAATGGTGATCTGCCTCCTCTCATTTTTCTCAATCGTGATTCCAGTAGGATTGGGCTTCGTGGGAATCCTTCCAACCATTCTCGCCATTTTATGCACTTCGGGGCTCGTGGTTGTCGCCTATAAAAAATTGCTCACATATATGGAAGGCAAAAGTACGGAAGGCCTACAAAAGCAATTTCTCCACCCTTCCTTTGCCGTCATTGGGATCTTCTTGCTTTGTTATATATTTGGCTGGATTCCACCGGTTCCCATGGCAGCGAAAGAGCTTGGGATCTATCACAATATTGAGAAGGTGGATGGTCAATACGTCTTGTCTCATGAAAACGCCTGGTGGAAAATTTGGAATAGTGGGGATCAGAACTTTAAAGCTCAGGCTGGAGATAAAATTTATCTCTTCGCCAGCATCTATTCTCCCGCAGACTTCAAAGATTCTGTGATCTTGCACTGGTACTTCTTTGATGAAAAAAAGGGATGGATGTCTACTGACAGAATACCAATGAATGTGAAGGGTGGTCGTTCACAGGGATATCGAGGTTATGCCGTAAAGCAGAACTACCAAGAAGGCGACTGGAAGATCAGCGTGGAGACCACAGACGGAAGAGAAATGGGGCGAATCTACTTAACCGTCACAAACACACCTTCCTCCCCATCAAGGGATTTTTTCCAAGAGTATCGCTAAATCTTACTTGTGGAGGCTCACCTTGTTTTTTGCCATTTGCGGCACGATAAGAAGCCCCGAATCAGGAACATATCCGATATCCGCAGCTCCTTGTTCCAAGCTTAGAAGCTCTTTTGCCGAGCCATCTTTAGAAATTCGGTATACTTTCCCGCTTACCCAGTCACTCACCAAGTAATTCCCTCCATTTTCAATTTCGAGTCCGTCGAGATTGCCCAGAGGCATTGGAGTGATATCTCTGCGTTTCTTGGTCGAGAGATTCAAGGCATAGAGTTTTCCAGGCACCTTAGTCGTCCAATCTGTGGTGAGTCCCCAGGCTGCGACTAACAGCTCGTCCCCATCGACGAGAAGTCCGTTGGGACTTTCATATTCGGGCCCTTCGACGAAGACTTGAACAGTATCCCCTGAGATCAAATGAATCTTAGACGTAATGGTATCGGACACAAAAACATTTCCCGATTTATCAATGGCGATATCGTTGAGGAATTTAGCGCCTTCAACGTCGGTTGATTTAAGAATTTTTCCGGTTGAAATCTGGATCTGGTGAACGCGATCAATATCACTGACCCACAAGATATCCCCCCTGCTTCTCATGCCCTTAGGAGCATCCAATCCAGAGATCCATCTCGGCTCCAACATTTTTCCTGCTGAATCCAGCTTCGAAATCCAACCATTAGCATCTTTAACCGCGCCATCCCCCGCAATGTTTGACACAAAAACAAACTTTGAAGCAGCATCAAAATACACTGATTCTGGATTTTCGATAAACTCAACAACACCTGCAATTTCTGATTGGTAGTCGGGAGTTGGAACAAAAGCTTGCTTGCTCTCTTCTTTCGTACACCCTCCTAAAAGGACGATAGAAAGCAATAAAGAAAATAAACGAGAAGTATTAAGATTATTCATGGGCCCATCTTAATACCAAAGCTTCATCAGGCAAGCCACTTTTCACTCACAATTCAGGCGACTGACCAGCCCAGCTGCGATACTTCTTGCGTAAGCCAAATATACTCCCGCGACATCATAACTTTTCACGATCGTATTGTTTCGCTTAAAAACTAGCTTCTTTGATGAAGCTCCCTGAGACATATCTAAGTGAGCGAGCTTACCTATCTTTCCGTTCATAACAAAGCCCTCTAAAAGTAGCTTATGATCGGTTTTAACGTTGGAGCTAAGGACAGCGAGATCTGTCGAGTGCTCAGCACTGCGTATGCTCTCTTCTCTCACTGACGATTGACTCCCATTTTTTAGCCTCACAACTTCAGCCGAATCTCCACTGTCCGTTTCTAAAAAATCCCCAAACATAGTCTCCCAACCTTTTTTGAGTCCACGAATCAGGGCTTGAACGCCAGAGAGACCAGAGTCATTTTTTGCTGGAATTAACCAAGTATGGTCCCCCTCCTCAAAGTAAGTCGTCGAATTTCCGTGAATGGAAAGAAAAATTGTTTTGTCTTTAAGATCCCAAGTTCTGCTGCGAGACCAAGTGCCTGTTGAAGACTCATAAGGACGGTGGTTCGTAATCATGTGGTTGATGCGATCTCGCCTGTTGGTGACACCACTTGTAATCGTACCTCCTTGGACTCCATAGCCTCGCTCCGATTCATATTGTCCAAATTTTGATTCACCCGGATGACGAGTAAAGCGAATCATCGTCTTCAATTCATTTCTTTGGTTATCACTAAGCCCCGGGTGAGAAACCAAATATTCATAAGCAAAGTAGGCCGTCACTTGCGCCATTTGGCCTTCGTGCACCTTAGGCCATTTAAAATAGTATTTGCTTCCGCCAGGGTCTTTAGCGTCGCTTCGTCTTGAATTGTCCGAATCGTCATGCCCTGGGTCCAATATAATCAGCTCTAGTCCCGAACGTCTTAGGCACGAGGGGCTAAGCTTAGGCATGGAAGCCGCAACTTCGAAATCAAAATTCTGAGTTTCAACTTCAGCAAACTCAAACCCGGACAGCCGTCCAACGTTTGAGTCTTCGCCATCGTCATCATTCTCAGCTTCATCGCCAGTATCAACATCCGGGACAGTCGGCACTTCAACTGTTCCATCACCCAATCCAATTTCTGGATTATCGATATTTATCTGGATATCGCAGCCAACAAAAAAACAAAAGAGTCCCCCGAGCAAAGCCCGTTTAAAAAATGCAATCATCTTGATCTCCCCGCTTTTTAGACACACCATTCCATAGATGCGGTTAAACAAGTGACAGTCTGGAGCCGATCTGTCAGGCACCCCCTAGAAAGCGTCAAGATTATGACACCCTAGGCTTAGATATCTGCCCTAACCAGCCGCGAGTACCATAAGGAAAAACACCTTAAAGTCCGATAATTACTTATGAGGATTGAGAGATTTGCCAGGATATATTCTCTACTTTTTTCGATCCTTCTGTCTTCTTGTAGCCATCTAACAAGAACGCCTGCAAGCTTTAGCCCATCAAAACCCGAAACCTGTGCTCAACTTTTCAAATCTATAGTTAAGACCTCAAGTGAGAATTCTTACTTAGAACAAATTGCAAATCTATCCACACTTTCAAAAAAAGAAAAAGCTCAACTAGATGAGATCTTGTCCGCGATGTATTTCATCGATTACACAGACCGGTCACAAACCCTACTTGATGCCGCCAAGTCGAAGAATATTCATGCACTCCTAAACTCAGAACTTCAATCTTCCTATGACTTTGCCTGGGAAACTGAGAAAAAATCCGCCTTCAGAAATTACAGGAAGGCTCGGGAGTTTATTCGCAAATCAAACACTCCTTTCAAACTGGAAACCCTAAAAAGCCTACATGGTAAAATGATGGATGGTGGGATCGAAGAACTGGCGCCTGCATTTAGAGGGCAAATTAGAAATTATGAAAATCTAGGGACTATTGCAAAGTCTTGGGCCATATCAAAAACAGAAGTTGACACCATCAACCTGAATCCATACTTAGAATTTGAGATTAAAAGAGAATATAACGGCCTATTTACCGGGAGCATTCTCTACCCCACACCTTCAACCCTAAAAAAAGAAGCTCTGAATCGAATCAAAAAATCGCACCCAGAAATATATAGTGAAATTCAAAGACTTCAAGAGACCTTGAAGCTCGGCCAAGCACCACCGAGTGGCCGAGAATATGAGACCCTAACGAGAAAAGTCATCAGCGCCCTGACGGAGGAACGTGTCAATTCCTTCGAAATGGCATTTAAGAAAATTGGGCCTATTAGCAGTACGTCGAAACTTAAAAGTCTTGTCGAGCTAACCGCTTCCTACCATAGAGATCTTATCTCTATACACCCATTCGGAGACGGCAATGGTCGCACGATGAGAATGTTTATGCTTGAAGAACCTTTTCATCGACACGGAATTCAACCTCCAATGATTTTAGACGTCGATGAAGACCTTCTAAGCCCCATGAGTGATTGGGTGCAGAGTCTTTCGGCGGGTCTCATTTCAGCCAATCGACTTATAGATGAGTTTTCAGAGCGATCAGCTTTAGGACTCCCCCTCAATCAAGCTCCGGAACTTTTTACCCCACTCATCCCACGTGAGTTTGAACTAAGCCTCAAAACTCAAGGCTCGAAAAAAATTGTACAAAATATAGGAACGGCTGGAATAGACCCAAGGCAATTCCAAACTTACGTTCTTACAAAGCTTGAAGAGAGGCAAATCCGTAATGAATTCAAGAAAAAACCTCAAAAAATTTTAAAAACTCTTTATGATGAATTCCTAGAATTTAAAAAACAGTACAGAGTTCAATACGCACACAAAAAAAATGGCACTGAAGATCTGGGCATCTATCTAGTGGACCAAGACTATAAATTTATGTTTGGAAAAGTAACAGCGAAAACTCCCGAGATCTGGAAATTTAAAATGGAATCTTGGCATCATCCAGAATTGATCTGGAGAGGCCTTGCTGACTTCGAAAGTCATATCTCTGACAATAAAGTTTTGGAAATATTCCAGAACGTCAGTCAAAACATGGTATCCAATCAGATTCTATTCAATACAAATCCCACACCAAGTGCTCTACTCAAAGCCGCCCTTAATGACTTTGATCGATACAATGAAAGTATTCTTGCCGACACTCTTCATAAATATGCACTGGACCATTCTCGAAGTGGCAAGCTCTACGATACCAGCTTCGGCTATTCCACATCTAAGGATCGAAAAGTGGGTAAGGCATTTGCCATGGGGGCGATGGTTGTTGCGGATTATGGAAAACATCATGACGTCGAACTCCAGAAACAAATAAAATCACGGGTATTGATAGGCGCATACCAAGCGAAGAAAGATGTCGACCTAACCCGGCTTAAGCAGCTAGATCATCGATTTTCAAACATCTATGGTCGACAACAAGAAGTTATGGGAATAGGAGCCGCTGACCCAGATTCTATCATGGTCGTACAATTGATTGATGAAAATGGTCAGACCATTAAAAGCTTTGTTAGAGATGTCAATTCTCCAGACACCATCTACATCGTTAAAGGCGAATTTAACCCAGACTCTGGAATTCCAACGCCGGACGATCTCATCGCCACTTACAAGATCAAGTAAACTTATTTTAGTACTTTGAGGCTTGGTAAGCAAAAACCAGAGAGCCGCCTTTGATCTTGTCTATAATTTGGTCACTTACGCTTCTAGGTAATGCGGGACAACCCCAGCTACGACCTTGCTTAGACGCTCCGTTGACCACGTAGTCTGCCCCATGGATAACAATAGCTCTCGAACGAGCTCTACTATTTGTTGAATCTAAGCCATCGAGAACCAGAGAATAACCATTACTTCCGTAGTAAGTGTGATCAGTCGTAAAAAAGCCAAGCGAAGTCATCTTGCTTCCAGACGTATTGGAGAAAGCTTCGGCGTATCCATCATGATTTCCATCGGAACCCACACCATGCGAAACTACCTCTGTAGAGACAGAACCCGTTCTCATATCAATCAAAAAGAAGCGTTCATTGCGACTATGCTGAGTGTAGTCAATGACAGTGAGGTAGTTGAGGTTTCGCAGCCCCCTACGTCGTACATCATATTCTTCAATGGCTAGTTTCAATGCTTTAGGCGGGACGATGTTATAAGGATCAACATATTCATAGCCCGCAGGCCTATCGTCTGCTGACCGGCTCGGTTTTTTAGATCCAAAGGCGAATGATTGGGAGAAGGTAGTCAAACTAAGTAGTACAAATGTCATTGTTCTTAATTTCATACCTATAGGATCGGCGAATTCTTTAAGAAACTGGAGCTTTTCTTCGCTGGGAAATTTGGCGAAAATATATTTTTATTTGACGAAGTAGCGTCAAGAAATTGTGCCAATAAACCGCTCTAATCATCCACGGAATCAACCGATATAATACCCATCATGAATTTGCGTAAAAACTTTCATTTTCTTCTGATGCTTTTAGCGACTGTTTCCGTTCTGCCGCCAAGCTCTTTCGCTCAAGAATCCAAGGTACCCAAAGCTTTTCGAAACTGGGTGCATTATGAACAAGTTGTAAACGCCAGAGAAAACGACACAAAGGTCTTTGCTGCACTTAGCTTTGAAGGTTTTCCTGAAGAGTATGACCCCAAAAGCCAAACTGTTTTTCAATTGCCCTATATAGAGATCCCGACAAAAGATCTCTACATTCAAAAAACTAGCTTGCCAGCCGGCCTACAATCACAACTTTTCTTTACCAAAGACGGTCAAGAACACATGCGGTTTTTTATTCACCCATTGATGGAAGAAAACTACGCAAAAGAAATCAAAGACTATGGCTTAAAAAAAGATAAGTTCTGGGCCACACCAAGTTCTTCCCCTCGCTCACTCATTGTTTGGAACGAAGACGCCCCCACCCAAGTCTTTGGTCAAAAAGTTTCGCTAGCCAACAAGGTCGGAACAGTCAGGCGGCTTAATGCTCTCGACAAACTTTCTAGGGCCCATGCCATTCAGAGAGAATTTCAATCCATTCCCTCAAGCATCAAAAAGCAACTTCAATTCGATTTTTTCCCTGAGCCGGTAGTGGCACATACCCCCTACCACCAGTACGGAAACATCACTCGTGAATTCCCAAGCGAGCTTAGCTACGCCAATGGAAAAACTAAGCTTGTGGCAGGTTTTGGACTCACCGCTAGCGATGGAGGAGACCCCATCCTTCTCAACGAAATCAAGAAAACTTCTGGCTCAGTCGCAGCCATGATCGAAGACAAAGTCTTTGCCCCCCTGGTCAACTCTTACGCTTACCTAGCTTTCAACAAAGGTCTTGTAGGTGAACCTCACCAGCAAAATGTAAGCTTCGCAGTCGATGCATCGGGACGCCTCAAGGGAGGAATCTGGTACAGGGATTTAGATGCGTTCAAACCAGACATGGAACTAAGAGCTGTAAACGGATATGGAGCGACAAACTTTGTCGCTCCAGAGCGCCCCTTTAAGGTTTTAAAACTATCTACTGCACCAGAATACTACGCACAGTCTTTTAGATCTCACATGAGAAACAACTGGGTGGTTTTGGTTGAGAGAATGCTATCTGACCACAAAGGCAAGCTTTCTAAAGAGAAGGCGAAAGAGGTAGACGAGATGCTAAAAAGCAAAGCTCTCTGGGAACAGATGGATCGCCTCTACCTCGTCAACGCGCGAAAATATCTAAGACACGACGCTCTGAAAGAGGCCTTCTTCACACCATGGGATGAGCTTGTGAGGATGCATGCCGACCGTCTAGAAAGGCTTTTCCCGAGAAAAGATCTGTTGGTAGATTCTTTGAGTGCAGACGAGTGGGACAAGTTACTACGTGAAATTCCCGTATATGAGTTTGTGGGATGGACAAAATCAGGAGATCACTTTGACATCAATGTGCTCCCTTATGACATCCAAAAAACTGTGGCCCACTATAAGGCCACAACAGCTATTGAATTCCCAAAGCTCGACCTAAGCCAGGCCGACCTCAAGGCGGAATTCGAAAGACTTCAATTCAACTTTCGAGCTTCTACACGTAAAAAGCTTCCAACCAAGCTAACTTTTGAAGCTATTCCAGGCGGAATTTTGGCCTATTTGCCTAACAATAAACTCTTTGGAACGGCACTATTGGAGCCCGAAGACTCTTTCTCCAACGGGAAAAATTTCTACGCGAATGTCCCCAAGACATACCCGCGCAAGAAACCCAACCCGACTCTATTCACAAAACTTTGGAGCAGAGGCAACCTCGCAGAAAAAGAAGCATTGAGTGAGTTGAGTTGTCTCAAAAACATCCTTGCCCTTCATCAGTAGATTAGAAAATTTAGTTGGTACTAGTTTTTACGTTTTCGAGACTCTTTTAACTCTGAACAAATCAGGCAAGTCGTTCCATCACAACCTCTAGCAGAGCAATGCTCCCGTCCGTAGTAGATGATCTGCAAATGCAGATCGATCCAGGACTCGACGGGGAATAGTTTCTTAAGATCTCGCTCTGTCTGAGTGACGCTTTTTCCCGAACTAAGCTTCCACCTTTTGGCTAGCCGGTGGATGTGTGTATCAACAGGAAAGGCTGGTGTGCTGAACGCCTGGATCATGACCACAGAAGCAGTTTTGTGTCCAACCCCGGGAAGCTCTTCTAAGAGCTCCATATTCTCCGGGACCTTGCCCTTGTATTTCTCAAGCAAGATCTCTGAAAGACGATGAATGGCTTTAGACTTTTGTGGAGACAGTCCGCAGGGACGAATGATCTGGCGGATCTCCTCAACACTTAATTTGATCATCTTGCGTGGCGTATCTGCTTTTTTAAAAAGATGCGGAGTCACAAGATTGACCCGTTTATCGGTGCATTGCGCTGACAATAAGACCGCAATCAACAGGGTGTAGGGATCCTTGTGGTCCAGTGGAACTGGTGGATCGGGGTACATGGATTGAAGTTTGCCCAGAATCCAGTCCGCGCGCTCTTGTTTCTTCATCGCCTCCTGTCATAGCAGAAAAAGCGCTGGAATTTCTACCCCCATGGCACTAGGCTCCAAAGTCATGTCTTCTACATCTAATAGAACCCAATTTCACCTTAAAGATTACAAAGCCCCGGCCTTCTGGATCGACAAAGTCGATCTCCACATCAGGCTTGATGGCAGTGACACGAAGGTGGTTGCTAAAAGCCACGTAAAATTCAACACAGCTGACTGGAGCTGGCCGCAAGCTTTGGAGCTTGATGGAGATCAACTTCAACTAGTGGAAGTTTCTGTGAATGGTGAAAAATGGGAAAAGTTTGAAGCCACACCTAGCAAACTTACTTTGAAAGACGTGCCTCAAGACTTTGAGCTCTCCGTCACAACGAAAATTGACCCCGTCGCCAATAAAAGTGGCGAGGGCATTTATAAGTCTAAAGAACTTTACTGCACACAATGTGAATCTCAAGGCTTCCGCAAAATCACCTATTTCGTGGACAGGCCAGACAACATGGCCATCTACACAACTCGCATCGAAGCTCCGAAGAAGGAATACCCTCTACTTTTGAGCAACGGGAACAAAATTGAATCTGGCGATTTAGACAACGGTTGGCACTATGCTCTATGGGAAGATCCCTTCAAGAAGCCTTGTTACCTCTTTGCACTTGTTGCGGGAGACCTCGAGGGGATTGATGATACCTTCACAACGAAATCCGGCCGTAAAGTAAAATTACAAGTCCTCGCTGATCGAGGCCGCAAAGCTCGTTGCCAACACGCCATGGACTCATTGAAATGGTCTATGAAATGGGACGAAGATCGTTTTGGCCTTGAATACGACCTCGACCTTTTCATGATTGTTGCCGTTGATGATTTCAACTTCGGTGCGATGGAGAACAAAGGCCTCAACATCTACAACTCAATGGCAGCACTAGCAGATGCCAAAACAGCAGATGACAATTCCCACTACAAAATCACAGCTATTGTAGGTCACGAATATTTCCACAACTGGACTGGCAACCGTGTGACTTGTCGCGACTGGTTCCAACTCAGCCTCAAAGAAGGACTGACAGTCTACCGAGATCAAGAATTCACGGCCGATCTATTCTCTCGAACTTATCAGCGTATTGAGGACGTTACCGCTTTGAGAGATTCTCAATTCTCTGAAGACGGTGGTCCCAATGCTCACCCGGTAAGACCAGAGTCTGCTTACTCTGTGGACAATTTCTATACTTCGACGATTTACGAAAAGGGCGCAGAACTCATTCGCATGATGGAAGTGATTCTTGGGCGAGAAGGCTTTGCCAAAGGTATTGATAAGTATTTTGAACTTTATGACGGACAAGCCGTTACGACTGATGACTTCGTCCATGCGATGGAAACTGCCAACGGAGCAGATCTTAAGCAATTTAGACTTTGGTATTCTCAAGCCGGCACACCAAAGGTTAGTGTGCGCTCAGAACATGATTTAGCCTCTGCCAAATACACACTTCACTTCAAACAAGAGATCCCAGACACTCCCGATATGAAGAACAAGAAGCCTATGCATATTCCTGTGAAACTAGGACTTATGGGGAAAGAGTCCAAAAAAGATTTGATCGATGCCGATACAGTTGTTGAACTCAAGGAAGCCACTCACAGCGTGACTTTCGAAAATATCAAAGAAGCTGTCGTTCCTTCGCTCTTTAGAGATTTTTCTGCTCCTGTAAATCTTGAGTATGAGTATAGCGATGCCGATCTGCTCTTTCTAAACGCTTATGACTCAAATCTCTTCAACCGCTTTGAAGCGGCAAACCGCCTACAGATAACGGCCGTCAAAGACTTCTACAACGCCAAGAAAAACGGCGGATCTCCGAAAGACTATTCTGAACTCTTCAAAGCTCTAGGAGAGAATCTTAAAAAAGCCGAGGAAGATCCTCTATTTGTGTCAAGCATCTTGAGCACTCCGGGTTGGAGCACTTTCGAACAAAGCATTCCAAGCCTTGATCCGCTTGCGCTCTCAACGGCCTTGAAAGAATTCAAAATAGCGAAGGCTACCGCCTTGGAGTCTGAGCTTGCGAGCACTTTTGAAAAATTTAAGCCCGGGAGCGAAGCTTTCGAGCTCACCCCAAGAGCCATCGGCCGCAGAAAACTTGCAGCCACAGCCCTCATTCAACTCAGCACCCTAAAAAAGGACAAATACCAAACTTGGGCTCAAGAGATGTTCGACCACCCCATGATGGCAGCGAGATCTAGCGCTCTTGGAGCCTTCCTTAATATTGGAGGCCCGAAAGCCAAGGAAGTCTTCACGAGATTCTTTGATGAATTCAAGGCAGACGGAGTGCTTATCAACAAGACGCTCTATGTTTTGGCAGCATTAAGCGAAGGCGGTTTCAGCAAGACTCTTTCAGAGATAAAATCAAACAAAGAGTTCAACCCGAAGAATGCCAACAACGTTCGCTATCTGTGGAGAGTCCTCGTCGGGGACAATCCAGAGGAATTCCATAAGACGACGGGTGAAAACTACAAGCTTCTTGCCGATGCCGTCTTGGAAGCAGATAAATTCAACGCTCACCTGAGTTCAAGCCTCGTTGGTTACTTCGACACCTTCAAGATCTTCGCAGAACCCCACACATCACTAATGAAGGCAGAGCTCGAGCGAATTGCCAAGACTGAAGGCATCTCAGCAAACGTTTATGAGCTAGCAACGAAGGCTCTAAAGTAGAGCTTTAGTTTTGACTCTTGTAATCATCACGCACAGTGATGTCGGCCAAAGGAGCGCGGTCGTGGTAGGCCGCGCGCAAGATCAAGTGAGCCGCGATGGGTGCTGTGATGAAGAGAAAGAGAATAACGAGGCAGGCCTTTGCCGTCACGTCGGCACCTTCGAAATGAGCCGCTAGTGCTAGCAAAACACC
>CAZXHL010000060.1:0-15031 GCA_964640545.1 uncultured Bacteriovorax sp.
TAGATAGCATCATTTACGCTCTAACTTGATGTTGCACTTTACCCGTGAATTCAGCAGTAGCGATGGGTATAAAATGCAAGAAATATTTGATAAAATTGAGAAAAAAAGGGAAACTTTTCTGCAGGAACGCAGGAACGCAGGAACGCAGGAACGCAGGAACGCAGGAACGCAGGAACGTCAGTTGTATCTCTGGCGGAATCTTTGATTATTCTTTAATGTCGAGAATTCAAAGTTTCCCAATGTGAGACTTTGCCTTCTGTGAAATAGATTTTGTTTCTTGTGTGTATTCCGCCGGAGGTGTGGAGCCGTTGTGAATAGAACGTTTGGTGGGAAATTTCGCAGGCCACAGGATTGCTTGGATGGCCTGTGCAATTCACCAACTCAAAACCTCTGGACTTTAGCTCCGAAATCTTCATACCTTTGTAGATGCTTAGATCTAGATTTTTCTGGGTTTCTCTTGCTTGTTGCACTTTGTCGTGTTGTTTGTTGTTCGATGCACACGAACTAAGTAAAACCAGTATAAAAAGTGTGAGCATTTTCATATTGAGCATTTTCATATTGAGCACTTTCATAGCTATGATCATCCTTAAAACCGCTGCCACTCCGGTTTCGAGTCCAAAACTTCTTTGTAATAATCGGCCCGCTTCAATTTCGATGCTGCCGCCTCATCAAGCAAGACCGTCACATGTGGATGCATTTGCAGGGCTGATGCTGGAACCATCGAGGTGATAGGGCCTTCGACAAAATCAGCTACCGCTTGGGCTTTGGATTCGCCGAAGGCTAGAAGCAAGCAATGTCTGGCTTCCATAATGGTCGCAATACCCATCGTGATGCAATGTTTGGGCGGGGTGGAGAACTGCGATTTATTTGCTTCCAAAGTTTTCTGAGTCAAGGTCTTGATGCGAGTTCTAGATCCAAGAGAAGAAGTGGGTTCGTTGAAGCCAATGTGGCCATTGCCTCCTAGGCCAAGAATTTGTAAATCAATTCCGCCTGCTTCCACGATCGCATTTTCGTATTCCAGGCAATGCGCCGGAATAACTTTCGCCATGCCGTTGGGAACGTGTGTGCGAGAAAGGTCGATGTTCACATGACTCAAGAAAACAGAATTAATCGTATGTCTGTAGGATGCAGGATCGCTTGGTTCTAGTCCGACGTATTCATCAAGGTTGAAGGAGCTCACATTCGAGAAGTCCAGTCCGCCACTGCGGTGTTTTTCAATCAGCCTTTTGTAGAGCTCATTGGGTGTGCGACCTGTTGCTAGTCCCAATACGCAATCTTTCTTACGTTTGATCAGACCTTCAACTATGGCTGCGCCTTTGTCTGAGGCTTTTTCAACGCTGTCTAAAATGATGACTTCCATGTTGTCTCCCCGATGTTTGTTCGCATCAATACAATCAAAAACTCAGTCCTCGACGGATCTCTTGTTGAAACTCTTCCAAGACTTCTTCGCAGAAGCTAGCAAGTGACTTGGGCTTCTCTCCGATCAGTACTCCTAGATCGATTCCGTACTCAGCGTGTTGAAACTGGTCCTTTTGATATCCGTCCAAGAAAGTAGCGTTACATTGCCGACGGCCTTTGATGGCTTGAGCGTAATTTTTGGATCGTCCACTTTGAGAGGGGAAACATTGTGTGAGTTGGTCTCGAAGGGCTCCGCTGTCGTCAATGGGCCACACGAGTTTGAATTTGGAGGGTAGCCAATCCAGGCCTCTCCAAACTTCACAGCCGAACAATTGCTTGGGTCTATCAATTAGGGGCATCTCCAAAATAGCTTTAACTACCACGTTTAAAGTCGCGATATGACTAAGATGTTTGTCGAAAGGATTATGGGTGTAAATGATCTGAGGTCTCATCTCAGTGAGGATCTCGAACATCTCTTGAATGGCTTCTTTGGGGTTGGCCATTTTTACATCAACACTCGGATGATTGAGTTGAATGATCTGCCGATAGCCGCCGATGTTTGCTGCTTTGATCTGCTCTCTATTGCGAACAAGGCTATACTTTTCTGGGCTCAAGGGCTCGTGTTCGGGGTTTCTTGTGCTGCCCGAACCGTTAGTCAAAATAACACCAGAAAATCCTCCGGCTTCGCGGCCATCGCTAATGGCGTTAAAGCACATAAATTCCAAATCATCTTGATGTGCGCCTACCCCGAGAATTCTACTTGGGAGTATAGGGTTCTCTCCCGACAAAGGGTTGCCCGAACTTGTGATGTGATGAACAGATGCGCTTGGATTGACGAATTTCATTTTAGTTGTGCTTATTTTCTAGCGGTTTTTGCGCCTACTTTAAACGTATCATAAATTGTCTCTTGGGGACCGTCAATTTCCTAAAAAGATATGGCAGGGGCTTTGACATTACCATTGTTTGTGGATGTTGCGTAGGTGCGAAAAGGTGGTACTCAGAAGCTCCTCATTCGCTAGCTTAGACTAGAAAATTAAGATTCAGTAAAGCATGTGCTCTTTACGACTCTTGCCCATAAAAATAGGCAATACTTATTGGGATGGAAAAGGATTGGTTAGAACTAGCAAGAATTTCTAGAATTTTCTTCTCCGAGGAAGACCCACATAAGCTTTTGGACTCTGTGATGAAGCAAAGTCTCATGGTTTTGGGGGCAGAACGAGCGACGGTTTTTATGTATGGTTCGGACGCCACTGGCGGAGGAACAAAAAGACAGCTCCAATCTGTAGTTGCCATAGGGGTCCAGGGAGATCCGATTATTGTGGACATAAGTAACAGTCTTGCTGGATATTGTTTCAGCTCGCAACAGGCTTATTATTCAAATGACGTACAGACTGACAGTCGCTTCAATCCTGCCATCGATCAAAAAACAGGTTACACCACAAAAAATGTTTTATGTGTTCCAATCGGACACAATGTCGGAGTTTTGCAAATTCTAAATTCGGCCAAAGGCAAATTTGATGAAGAAGATCTGGAAAAGGCTAGATTGTTTGCTTTCTTTGCGGCAACGGCTTTGGATCAGGCTTCCAAGCTAAATAGTTTGAAGATGCTTAAAGAAGGTCTTACTAAATACCAGCAAGACCACGTTTGTATGCGTGGAGGAGAATTAGAATCTTCGAATGAGTACCTGGCGGAGCTTTATAATAAACTCGAACATGTTTCTGAGAGCGATGCCAATATTCTAGTTGAGGGGTTGGCGGGAACAGGAAAAAAAGTTTTAGCAGAAAAAATTCATTGCTTGAGCCGAAGAAAAGACGGTCCGCTCATCAGCATCAATTGTGCGATGTTGACGGAGCTCGCCTTCGAACTTGAATTGCTTGGACATTTTCCTTTGGCAGAACAGTCTTCTTTCCGTTTTCATTCCAAGCTGCAAATTGCTGATGGAGGAACACTGATATTGAACGAAGTTGACGAGCTTAGTCCAAACTCTCAAGCGCTACTATTGAAGATACTGAGAGAATATAAGGTCGATAGACTTCAGGGTAGTGAGCAAAGAGCTAAGGTGGATTTTCGTTTGGTCACGACGTCGCACAAGAATCTCAAGCAGTTGGTTGAAGATAAGAAATTTCGAGAAGATTTATATTATCGACTTAATGTGATTCAAATTCAGATGCCAACACTCGACGAGCGTTTGGATGATATCGAGGCTCTAAGTCAGGATATTCTTTCTCGTCTTAAGCATCGCTTCTCTCACTACCGTGCTAAGCAGTTCGATAAAGACTGTTTCGCCTACCTTAAAAAGTTAAAGTGGCCTGGTAACATCAGGCAACTACAGAATCGAATCGAAAGTGCATTGATTCATTCGGGTCCGAGAAACGATTTGAGATCTATCGATTTTGGAGACTCTTGGAATGAAGACAAGCTACAGAAATCTAATGTTGTGGAGTTCAAAAAGGATGATAAGCAGAAGGATCTCAACTACCTTTTAGAGCTTTCTTCGTTCAAAGAGGCCAAGAAACAGTTTGAATTCGATTTTGTGGAGCAGGCATTAGAGCTTTGTGCTGGCAATAAGACTAAAGCGGCTAAGATGATTGGTCTGTCTCGTGAGGCTCTTAGGAAAATCTTGCTTCAGCGTGATGAACGAGTTTTTCTCTTTGACGAGAAAAAGGCGGCCTAGAAATTATCCTAGAGCTTATCGCTAGAAATTATCGTTAGGACTTATCTTTAGATTCGGGGCCTTCGACAGAACGACCCCAGCGGCCGAGCCATATTGGTAGTATAAAAAATAGAAATACGGGGCCCAACACAATGGCAAGAAAAGTCCATTTTTGAGGGATGGACCTTTTTCGCTTTATGGCTTCAAGTGTGAGTAGGCCTAATCCTAATGCTCCAAGACAAATCCAAGCAAGTCCTCCAAATCGAATCATGACCTATCTCTATTAATGTGATTGAACATAGCTTGTAAAGCTGCGTTCTATGGTTTTAGTGACTATTGATGTATAAAACTGAGAATCTAAAGTTTAGGCGCAGTGTTTTGCAGTTAAGGAGTAATGATGAATTATAACCATTCGGGTGGGCAAAAGCCACCATCTTTAGAGGAGGTGCTTCAGGACCTTCAGAAAAAGTTTGAGAAGTTTTTGAGCGGCGGGCCAAAATCCGATGGGAAATTTTTCCTTTCTATCTTTTCCATCGCGCTCTTGGCTTGGGGGGCTATCACTAGCTTTTACACGGTTCAGCCTGATGAAGAGGCGATTGTGATTCGATTTGGAAAATACCAGGCGACGTACCCTCCTGGTTTACACTTCAAGATACCTTTTGGAGTAGATCAGGCTGTGAAGTTGAAAACCAAGCTGGTACATCAGGAAGAATTTGGATTTCGTACTAAGGATATTTCTTCAAGTCGCAGCGAATACTCCAAGCGTAACTTAAGACATGAATCGTCCATGTTAACTGGCGATTTGAATGTTGCTGATGTGGAATGGGTTCTTCAGTAGCAAATTGCGGATCCGTTCAAATATATGTTTCGAGCCAGCGAGCCCATTCGAAATCTTCGCGATGTTTCTGAGTCCATAATGAGGCGTGTGGTGGGTGACCGCACAGTGACGGAAGTCTTGACTACGGGGCGCTTAGAAATAGCAAATGATGCTGAGCTTTTGATTCAGGAAGTTCTTAATAAATATGATATTGGAATCAGGGTTGTGGCGGTGAAGCTTCAAGACATCAATCCTCCTGATTCGGTAAAGCCATCATTTAATGAGGTTGTGGCGGCCAAGCAAGAGCAAGAACAGCTCATTAACCAAGCTGAAAGAGCTTATAATAAGGTGATTCCAGAAGCTCGAGGAAAGGCCGAAGAGCGAATTGCTCAAGCTGAGGGTTACGCTGTAGCTCGGGTCAATCGTGCTAAGGGCGATACGGATCGATTTACTGCAGTACTTCGAGAGTATCGACGGGCCCCAGTGGTTACCCGCAAACGCATTTATCTCGAGACGATGGAAGATATGTTTAAGCGATTTGAAAATGTGACTATTGTTGATTCTGACCTCAAAGGTCTTTTGCCCGTGTTTACCAATCGTTCGGCAACAGATTCAATTTTGAATTCCAGCCAAGCTGCAAGCTCTAAAGGGGGCCAATAAGATGCAAAAAGCTATTAAACCACTAATTGGAATTGGAGTGACCCTACTTGTTGGGATTTTATTGTACTCATCTGCCTATATTGTTTCAGAGGGGCGCCAGGCAATTGTAACGCAGTTCGGTCGACCTATTGGGGAGCCGATCACTTCAGCTGGAGTGCATTTTAAAATGCCATTCGTGAAAGATGTTAGATACGTCGACAAGCGCATCCTAACCTGGGACGGAGATGTAAACGAGATTCCTACCAAAGACAAAAAGTTTATTGAAGTCGATACAACGGCCCGTTGGAGAATTGTCGACGCTTTAAAATTTATACAAACCGTTCAAAACGAGCGTGGCGCGAGAACGCGCTTGGACGCGATTCTGGACGGTACGACTCGGGATGTAATTTCTTCCAATAACTTGGTAGAGGCTGTGCGGAATACCAACTCTATTGTTGAGCGTATCGAAGCTAGAAAAAAGGAATTAGAAAAAGCAGCTCAGGATGGCATTGAAAGTCTAGAAGTCGTTGAGGAAGAAGTCTTTGGCGATATCGAAAAAATTCAAAAAGGCCGTGAGGCTTTGAGTGCCGTCATTGCAGAAGGCGCTAGTAAGGGATTGCTGGATTTTGGAATTGAGATCATTGATGTGCAATTGAGGCGGATTTCTTATGAGTCTGGTGTGGAAGAAAAGGTTTATCAGCGGATGATTTCTGAGAGACAGCGTATTGCCGAAAAGATTCGTTCTCTTGGAAAGGCTGAGCAGGCCAAAATTCAAGGACGACTGAGCCGAGACCTGCAGGAGATCGAGTCAGCGGCTTATCAGAAGTCTCAGACGATACAGGGTAAAGCTGATGCTGAAGCCACGGCGCTTTACGCCAAAGCTTTCAAGGGTAACGCGGATTTCTATGAATTCATGAGAACCATGGAGGCCTACAAAGAGTCCCTCAAGGGGAAGACGGAGTTCATTTTTTCGTCAGACTCAACGTTTCTTAAGAAGCTAAAAAGTGACCGCTTGTAGGGGATAGCTGCTGTGAATTAGACGCTCTCCTTGGCGCTACGCTAGGGAGAGTCGAATGAGTGGGGATAGTTGGCGTTAAGCTCGAAGGGTAAGTGCCCAATTTTATTGAATTTTCATTTCCCTTCAAGGGCGAGTCATGGCTGCCGAATTTTTCCCAGAAAATTCGAAAAATGGAGGGACTAGTGCTTAATTATTCTCCCTATGGATTCTTCACACAACGAGCGTAAAACTCATATCGTATTGACCTCTCACCCCAGTGAGATTTTTAAAGATTGCCCTCCTGTTCATTGGGGTGCAAACACCGCTGAGGGTCGCGGACCAATCGTCGCATCGCTTCGTGACAAACATCGCAATGCGATCGGAACTCACAGCGGAAGCTATACACTTTATCGTGCGCTTGCTTCTGCAGCCGGTGCTCTTCCTCTCGATCACAAGCCCGACCTCACAAACACCGAGCCTACAGATGTGATCGGTCCTTTTGAGAGTTGGTTCGACTCTACCAAGATTGTTTCTATGGACCCTTGGGGCGCGAATGTAGGAACATATTTTAAAGCTGAACTCGATAAAGGCATGGACATCCGTCCAACCATCGCCGTCACAAAATCCCATCTACATTTACCAGAGATTCGCGAAGCCATTGAAAAGGGTCGCTTAAAGGCTGATGGAAAGATTATCAAAGAGGGCGGTGAGATCTCTGTCACCAAAGCTGCGATCGAGCCGGTTTGGTACCTTCCAGAAATTGCAGCTCGCTTTGGAACCAACGAGGCTGAATTGAGAAAGTCCCTGTTCACAGAAACTGGCGGCATGTTCCCCGAGCTTGTGACACGTTTTGATCTTAAAGTGTTTTTGCCTCCTATTGGTAGCACCACAGTGTATATCGTCGGAGATCCTGAAAAACTCTCTGACGACAAAGCTACTCTCACTTGCCGCGTCCATGATGAGTGCAATGGTTCCGACGTTTTCGGTTCCGACATTTGCACCTGTCGCCCATACCTCACACATGGCATTGAAGAAGCTGCTAGAACCGCACAAGAAGGTGGAGTAGGGCTCATTGTCTATTTCAGAAAAGAAGGACGCGCCCTGGGTGAAGTCACTAAGTTTCTTGTCTACAACGCGCGCAAGCGCCAAGTTGGCGGAGACACGGCTGACAAATACTTCTATCGCACAGAGTGCGTTGCCGGTGTTCAGGATATGCGATTCCAAGAACTAATGCCTGATGTTCTTCACTGGCTAGGGGTTAAGAAAATCGACAACATGATCTCGATGAGCGACATGAAGCATGATGCGATTGTGAAAAGTGGTATCAAGATCATCAAACGAGTTCCTATTCCAGCCGAACTTATTCCGGCGGACGCTCAAGTAGAGATGGAAGCGAAAAAAGCAGCAGGCTACTTCACTGACGGCGCGGTTATGGATGCCGCATCTTTGGCTGGAGTGAAGGGGCGAGGTCTGAAAGAATGAGCTCAGACGGAATTAGTCCAGAAGTTTCCTATTTGCTAAGCACACAGGCGATTCGCGACAAGTCGCATGAAATTTTTGAATCTTCCCTGAATGGGCATACTCATTTCGAAGTCCACCAAGAAAGACTTGCTGGAGTTGCCTCGTTAGTAGCTGACGTCACAAGAAAGAACTATCCCGACCTCAAGATCCCTTATCATTCAAGGTGGAGTCATTTTGAGGCGTTTGGAAAAGAGCGAGTTGAATCACTCTTTAAGACTTTAGAGCTGGTAGACTCTCATGAACGCGGACGCGTGGAACTCGATCTTATCATTGTGTCGGTTCTATTGGATGCTGGCGCTGGACCGAGTTGGAGCTATCAAGACAAAGAACTTTCTAAAAGCATCGGTCGCTCCGAAGGACTTGGTGTTGCGAGTTTTGATGCCTTCGTTCAAGGACGTTTTTCTAGTGATTCCGCAAACCCTCTTCGTGTTGATGGTGAAAAGCTAAGGACTTTTACCGTCGAAGAATTGAAAGAGATTTTTCAGTTGAGTGAGACTAATCCGCTAGAAGGTCTTGAGGGACGATTGAAGCTGCTTAAAAATTTGGGAGAACGTCTCGTTTCCGAGAAAGATTTCTTCAAGTCCGCTCGTCCAGGCGGATTGTTGGACTACTGGCAAACTCGCTTTCCTGATAAGCAAATGGAAGCAGAGACTTTACTGCAAACGCTGCTAATGAGCTTGGGGCCGATCTGGCCTTCGAGACTCACGAAAGATGGCATTCCTCTTGGTGACGTTTGGGAATACAAGGGTGAATTGGTGGCTTTCCACAAGCTCTCTCAGTGGCTTAGTTATTCTTTGCTCGATACCTTCCAAAGAGCGGGGTGGGAACTTTTTGCCATCGATGCTTTGACGGGACTTGCGGAATATCGCAATGGCGGCTTGTTCGTTGATACGGGGGTTCTTGTGTTGAGGGATGAATCTCAATTAGGAAAATCTCACGCAGTTGATTCGGAGCTCGTCATCGAATGGCGTGCTTTAACCTTGGCTTTGCTTGAGGCTCTTGTACCTTATGTCAGGAATGAGTTGAAGATTCCTGATCTGGCGCTTCCAAAGATTTTGGAGGGTGGCACTTGGTGGGCTGGTCGCAAAGTTGCTGCTGAAAAACGTGAGGATCTCAGTCCTCCGATTAACATCATTAGCGATGGGACTGTGTTCTAGGCAGGTATTTTAGATAGGTATTCGAAGCTCTGCAGGAGCTGATTTGAGGATTTGATATGAAAAATGTAATTGTGATTGAACACCCGGTCTTGCAGCACAAACTAACTGTGATGCGTGATAAAAATGCTCCTTCTTTGGTCTTTCGAAGAACTTTGAATGAAGCTAGTCGCTTACTTGCTTATGAGGTGACGCGAGATCTTGAAACGAAAGAAGTCGATGTTGAGACGCCGCTTGAAAAGACAAAGGGTAAGATGATCAAAGAAGATTTGATCATTGTTCCGATAATGAGGGCTGGACTTGGGATGATGGATGGTTTCCTTGATGCGCTTCCATTTGCGAGTGTCGGGCATGTGGGTATTTACCGCGACAAGTTGATGAACCACACGGTGGAATACTATTTCAAGCTACCTCCCAATCACAAAGGCAAAAAAGTTCTTCTTGTCGATCCTCTCCTTGCGACAGGTGATACGGCTATTGCGACAATCAATCGTCTGAAGGAATACGGGGTCGGTCAAATACGTATGGTGACTCTGCTTTCTGCAACTGTGGGAATTAACAAAATTGTTGAACGCCATCCTGATGTTGAAATCTATACAGCCTCTGTTGAGCGTGAACTCAATGACAAGGGTTATTTGCTCCCTGGATTGGGTGATGCTGGGGACAGGTTGTTCCAGACCCTAGCTCCTGCGACCACAGGTGCGGAGATATGAGCATCACTCCAGTAATTGTAGGAGTTGCTGGAGGGAGTGGGTCGGGTAAGACCTATTTTGCAAACAAACTGCTTGAGCAGTTCGGCCATGATAAAATGGAAGTGCTGCTTCAAGATCATTACTACCGCGATCAGAGTGCTAAGTTTGATGAGGATGGAGGAAGTGTGAACTTCGACCATCCCGATGCCTTGGACTTTGATTTGCTAGCAGAACACCTAAAATTGTTGAAGTCAGGCAGGAGTGTTGAAGTACCCCGTTATGACTTTGCCACACACACGCGATTGCCTGATGCTGAACGTTTCGAACCGAGACCTCTCATTGTTCTCGATGGAATTTTAATCCTTAGCCAGCCTAAGATTGTCGAGCTACTCGACTACAGCATCTATGTGGATACGCCTGAGCCTCTTAGGTTTCAGCGCAGACTAAGCCGCGACATCAAAGAACGTGGCCGCGAAGAAGCTGGAGTAATAAAGCAATACCAGAAGCAAGTCCTGCCGATGCATAATGAATTTGTTGAGCCCTCGAAAGCCCAGGCTGCAGCCATTTTAAAGGATGGTAGTGGCGATGAAGACGTATGTGTGGATAAAATTCTTGTTCTTTTAAAAAGCTTGTCTGGCGAAAGGTAAAGGTAAAGGTATTGTGATTTCTCTAAAATGTTATTTGTTATTCTTTAGATCATTTGGTTTTATTTTGTTCGCAGCCTTTCTGGTAGCTGGAGAAGTGGCGCAAGCTCAAGAAGAAGTCAGTCCCACAATACCTGTTCGTAAGGTTGAGGGCTCACCTTGGACCTATGCCGGAAAAATGAACTTTGGCTCTAATTTTTCTTACGGACCGCAGCGTGATCTAGATTTCTTATTCAAAGAACAAGCCTCGTTGAAATATAATATCCACAAATTTGAAACGACGGGTGAGTATTATACTTACTATTGGGGCGGTGATGAGGAGTATCCCTTCCGCTGGTATAAAAATGAAAAAAAGTTCAGCTTCAAGTATCTAAACAAGTTTAGTGCGCCGTATAGTGTCTTTGTGTCGTATGGCTATGATGGTAAAGGCAACTATAAGTCTAGCGGTGATATTTTCACAGATTATCATAATTTTGATACCGGTTTTCGTTGGGACCTGAGTACCGAAGATGGCTACTATGCTTTGTTTGAACTGGGCCCTCGATTTACAATCAGAAATGTCACTAATAAAGATCGAGAAAACTTTTATAAGCTACGTGCCTATACTGCGGTCTATTATTCAGCCAATCGAACTGATTTTGGCCTATGGTCGGTATTAAGTTCTCCCTTTGAAGATCTGTCGGATTACAAACTCGAATTTGGTCCAAACTTTAATTACAACTTCGAGAAATCCTCATTTTTTGTAGGGTTTAGCGCTTCTGCCGAACTCACACCAGAACCAACCTATGACGGAGACACGCGGTTTAAGGTTTGGTCCGGGTCCTTCTACGGTGGATTTAAGCTTTAGTTTTTTAGGACGTTGAAACCCTTAAAGGGGGCGATGATCAGCTTGAGATATTTTTAGAATATCACAGTTCGTACTTTTTGAGCGGACGCTCGTTCTTCAATAAGCTTAGCTCTCAGCTTTTTCCAGCAAGAGTTTTCATCTTTAACATCCGGCATCGCTTTGCCGTTGAATTCACCCACAGGCATCACGCCCATGGTGGTTCCCACCATAATGATCTCTTTGGCGTTTTCGAAATCAGCTACAGTCAAATCCTCTTGGCTGATTCTGGTGATGCCAAGCTCCGGACCGAATTCTTTCGCTAGTTCCATCACTCTGATTAGGGTCGTCCCGCGGAGCATTCGCTCAAAGAGTGGCGCCTTGAAGACTCCATCTTTATCAATCATGGCAATGTTTTCGGTACTGCCTTCAGTCATGCATCCTCTAACATCAATGGGAATCATGTAATCCACGCCCGCGTCCACAGCTTCTTTTTTGAGCATGGCATTCAAAAGATAGTTGCAGCTTTTGATGTTGCAGAAGGGAACTTCTTTGGCGACATATTTACTGATTCCCACTTTAGCACCTTCCTCGAAATATCGAGGAGCATAGCTGCCTGACTTATCTGCAATAATATATAGCTGCGACCCGATGCAATCATAGGGGTTGGCTGTGAATGAACCTGGCCCTCTTGAAACATACATGCGGACAGTGTGGTTGCGTGCGCCACTTGCTTTGGAAGTCGCAATCACACATTGGGCAATGTCTTCAAGGCTCATGGGGAGTTCTAGTTCGATTCCATCTGCAGATTTCTTCAGTCTTTCTAAATGACTTTGAAGGTCATACAGTGCTCCATCGATACATAGGAAAGCCTCAAAGACACCGTCGCCTCTATGAAACTGATGCTCGTCCACGGGGACCCACATCAATTCAGAGTTTTTAGTGATTCCTCCCGTAAGGGTCGAGAACATCGCCATATAAGCTGGCTTCGGGCGATAGGCGCTTAATCTTGCAATGTGTTCTTCATCTGTAAGAAGTGGAGGAGGCGTCTTCATGTCGGGTCCTATTTCTTGGTTGTTTTCTTTGTGGTTTTTTTGTTGTTGGAGTTCGAGCCGCCGCTACCACTGCGTCCAGGGACATTGCGTCCACCTTTGTGTTGTTTGTAGCTGAACCAATCTTCTTTGGTGATCTCATGAAAGTAGTCCGCTTCATCTCTTAGAATTTGTGCCGTGGTTTTCACGAGTGCTGCAATCTCTACTCGCACGCCTTCAGACTTCAAATGTGTTACGAGTTCAACATAGTCTGAATCTCCCGATAGAATAATAATGGTATCTACCTTGTGAGCCAGTTGGGTGGCTTTAATGCTTAGTGGAATATCTGCACTTTTATGACAAGCTCTAACGGAGCCATGATAATTGGCGTGTAGTCTTTCGGCGAGCTTAGATGAAATGGCTCGACCTTCTCTAAAGTAAATCAAGCGATTCAAAGAGCGATTGGCTACAAGTTTCGGGATCAGCTCGTCGAAGTTAAGCATCGCAGAGTCATGTCCCACTTCTGAGTGAATGCTTCTTTCCATGTTGTTTCCGTCAATCAGGACAGCAACTGTTTGGCTGATTTTTATTTCAGGTAGTTTTTTGGTTTCTTGGGTCATTATGGGCCTCTGTTTTCTTATAATTTGGAGTGTTTTTTGAGTTTGGCGATTTTACGGCCAAACATTCTCAATTCATGGGAGCTGGGTTCAGCTTCACAAATTTCTGTGCCACCACAAAAGGTTGGATGATAATAAAGTTAAAAAACGTTTTTTCCTGTTTCCATGCCTCAAAGGATTCCTCGTCGCCTTTGCTGAGATTCGCTTCTTGAATGTGCTTTTGTATCGTAGCTTCGTCGTTGGCTGCGATGGCTAGCGCGATATCCACAAGATCCAAGTTCTCCTGCACCAAAACAAAGGCACCCCTTTTGATGTGGGGTTCCATGTCGGTGAAGGGGGCTAGAAGGATTTGCTCTCTCAATTCCTCTTTCGTCGGCAGGGTCATGAACCCTCTCTTTTAACCGTTTAATGGAAGAATGACAAAAGCTGGAAGCTGGGTTTATATGTATTCCATGGAAAAAGTAGCAGTCGTTGTCGCAAGCACCGGAAAAAACCTCGAATTGGCCCAGGAAATCGCCAAACAGGCTTCAGAACGTGGCTTTCAGGCCAAAGTCTATGATGTCGTAGCCATGAAGCTGCCATTGTATACCTCTGGGGCTGACAAGACGGATGGAATACCACAGCCGATATTAGATATTTTAGTGGAACTTCAGGCGACCAAAAAGTTCTTCTTTCTAGCTCCTGAATACAATGGGGGGCTACCTCCAACTTTTACGAATTTCTTTGCCTGGGCCAGCGTTGCCACAAAAGATTGGCGTGAAACTTTTAATGAGAAAACAGCTGTGATTGGAACTCATAGCGGAGGCGGCGGACTTCATGCCCTAATGGCGATGCGCATTCAACTAGCTTATGTGGGAATGAATGTCCTAGGGCGCCAGATCCACACGCATTTCCAAAAGCCTCTGAACCAAGAAGCCTTGGACATGGTTTTTGAAGAGCTTAAGAGATAGCTTTTTTATTTTATTCGGGCGGAGCGAAAATTCGCCATTTTTAGGGGTATTTATTGTCTAACTTAAAAATTCAAGATTTCTTTCACAAAGATACGTATACAATCACCTATGTTGTGTGGGATAGCGCGAGTCTAGATGCCATGATCGTCGATCCCGTTATGGATTACGACCATGCATCTTCCACTTACTTCTATGATTCAGTAGAAACAGTTTATAGCTTCATTCAGTCTAATGGACTCAAGGTCCACAATATATTAGAAACACATGCTCATGCAGATCATTTGTCTGGCAGCCAAGAATTCAAAAGAAGATTTCCTGGATCAAAAATATTGATCGGCAAAGAGATTTCAAAAGTCCAAGCCACATTCAAGAAAATTTATAATTTGCATGCTGACTTCCCTACAGACGGAAGTCAGTTCGACTTACTTCTCAATGAGGGTGATGAATTTGCTCTTGGAAGTTTCACCGTGAAAACCATCCATACCCCCGGTCACACTCCAGCATGTTATTCTTATCATGTCGGTGATGTCGTTTTCACGGGCGATGCTTTGTTTATGCCGGACTTTGGGGTAGGGCGCTGTGATTTTCCCGATGGAAGTGCGGCCGACTTATACCAATCCGTTCATGAGAAGCTTTATGCCTTGCCCGATGAAACCAAGACCTACACAGCTCATGATTACCAGCCTGGCGGCCGTGAATATCGTTGCCAATCTACGATAGGCGAGCAGAAGAAGTCCAATATTCACATCAACGCTCAAACGACAAAAGATGGTTTCGTGAAGTTCAGAACCGAGCGCGATGCTACTCTTTCCGCTCCAAGGCTCCTTCTTCCAAGCATTGAGGTCAATGTGGACGCGGGGCGCTTCCCGCCACCCGAAAATAACGGGATATCATACCTAAAAATCCCCCTTCGTGAGAAGAAGAAATAGTCATCACGGCTTTCGCTTGCTAGGACTACTTGGAATGAATTTTGTAGCAATCGATTTTGAAACAGCTGATTATGGGGCAGATTCCGCGTGTTCCGTGGGACTAGTAAAGGTGGAAAACGGAATGATTGTGGGCGAGATGGTTCGTCTCATCAGACCACCAAGACAA
>CAZXHL010000061.1:0-15027 GCA_964640545.1 uncultured Bacteriovorax sp.
TTCTTTCTGTGGTCGTTCTCGTTCGGGGTTTTCTATTGTGTCGGTTATGGTTGCGGCAGTGCTCGCGGGTTTTGTGGCGGTTGCAGTTAGCAAAATTATTACTGGTGCCAACCAAGGTCAGGCGCAGATTCAAAGAAATGCTGACTTTACGATTCTAGTGGCCTCTATTAATTCGATTTTGAGTAAGCCGGAGCTTTGCAGGCAGGCTTTCAAGACGGCCAGCGGCGGTGATTTGCTTCTCAATTTTTCTGGTGCGCTTTCAGAGATTATCCCTGCCGAAGGTGGGCAACCTGCAAAACAAGGTTTGTTGGTAAGCTCTGTGTGGTTTGGAGATTCGAAAATTTTAACGAACAATGAGATGGTTGGGCCAGGGTTGCAGATTCAGAACCTTGGTCTTGTGCCTTCAGGCGTTTCTCCCGTTCCGGCGACCGTTGAAGCGACGCTACCAGGTGACACTGCGGCGAATACTTATGCGAGGACTTTCGCTGCCTTGTTTGTACGTGCAGAGATGATGGCGGGTGCTGGTGGAATGCAGAAAAAATTTGAAAAGCAGTTCCCCATTGAATTTCTATATGATGAAAGCTCGGGTGAGATCGGTGGCTGTTCCATAGATGGCTCACTTCTATCTATATATTTTGAAACACAAACCTGTGAAGAAGGCACTGTGATGATTGGCTTTGGTCCGGAGGGGCCGGTATGTGAAAGTATCGCTGAAGCTCCGGGGAGTAAGGAGTTCGCTTCCTTTAGCCAAGATTTGCCGGAAGGCTATACTCCAGTAACGTGTTCTTCGAATTCGGGAAACCGAAGTGTCGACTATACGTGTACGGGCAATAAGTTTAAATGTGAATACTCTGGATCAGGTTGGAAGCTACTAAAGAAAAGCAATGATAAGGTCATTAGAGAGTGTGGAAATGGAGTTACCGGTGTGTTGGCCGCTACGGAAACTCCTGTCGGAAAACAAGACGCGCTACCCGCTAATGTAACTTTAGATACTCATGAAGTTTCTTGTATCAAAAACCCTAGAGAGAGTAAGTCGTGTACAAGTGTCGGCTTACAGAGTCCCGCTCAAGTAGGTGACTGTCATCAAAACACAAGAAATGGAACTTGGATGTATGTTCATAAAGTAGGAAAGAACGGTTCTCCTCGAAACACTGTTTGCTCCGGAGGCATGCGAGCTGTCGCTGCTCCTCCGGCACCATAAGTAGGACTTCTCCCGGCCGTAGCGCGCCCTTATTCTGCAGTCGCAATCCCGCGGTGGGCGTCTGAGAGGGGCTTCCACTGAGAGCTGGCGAGAAGACCAAGGAACAGCGTTAATATAAAGAAAACAGAGAAAATAGACGTCCAGGATCGCGTCTTTTCTAGAGGCCTTTTGGGATGAAACACCATACGATCTTATCGGTATGGGGTTTGCTGATGTTGAGTAAAAACCCTTGTTTTTACTTGTGGCTAAAAAGCCAGAAAGTCAGCGAAACGGATCTAGTGGGTCTGGCGAATGTTCACCAGGCCACCTTTAGTCTTTACTTGCGTCACGGATTTGACGTTTGTCCCCAAAACATCTTGTAGCGGATCGGTTTCGTCGAGAGCTAGGGCAATTTTCAGTACTTGATCTACGTGCGCTACTGGATAAATGTTGAGGTCTCTGAGAATCTCTTCCGGAACATCATAAAGATCTTTTTCATTTTCCTCGGGGATAATGACGGTCTTAAAGCCCGCACGTTGAGCCGCAAGAAGTTTTTCTTTGAGACCACCAATAGGTAGAACATTGCCTCGTAGGGTGATCTCTCCAGTCATTGCCACATCTTTGCGGATGGGTTTTTGAGTAAGTGCGGAAGTTAGTGCGGTCACCATGGTGATGCCTGCGCTTGGCCCGTCCTTAGGAACCGCTCCTTCGGGAACGTGAATGTGGATGTCGATCTTCTCGTAAAAGTTGGGGTCGAGGCCCCATCTCGTTGCACGCGATCTCACGTAGGTGTTGGCCGCATGCGCGGATTCTTGCATGACATCGCCAAGCTTTCCTGTGATTTTGAGGTTGCCTTTGCCTGGAAGGATCGCCACTTCGATGTTGAGGGTGTCGCCACCGACAGAAGTCCAAGCGAGACCATTACACATTCCAACCTGATCGGTTTTGTCGATAGAGCCCCATTTGTAGATTCTTGGTCCAAGAAAAGCTTCAATTTCGTCTGCCTTGATGAGCCATTTCTTTTTGGTGTCACCTTCAACAACTTTTTTTGCGGCTTTTCTACAGATGTTGGCAAGCTCTCTCTCGACATTCCTTACACCTGCTTCGCGGGTATAGTATCTCAAAAGTTCGATGATGGCTGAGTCATCAATGCTAATGCCTTTATCTTTGAGGCCATGAGCCTCTAGTTGTTTGGGCAGCAAATGTCGTTTTGCGATTTCTAATTTTTCTGTTTCGAGATAGCTTGATACGTGGATGATCTCCATCCGGTCCATAAGAGGTTGAGGAATAGAGTCGAGGTTATTGGCCGTCGCAATAAACATAACGTTTGATAAATCAAAATCTACTTCAAGATAGTGATCGTTGAATGTAGAGTTTTGTCCTGGATCTAAAACTTCAAGCATCGCGGAGGAAGGATCGCCTCGCGAGTCAGAACCCATTTTGTCGATTTCGTCTAAGAGGAAAACGGGATTGGAAGACCCTGCTTTTTTTATCGATTGGATCATTTTTCCTGGCATGGCGCCAACATAAGTTTTTCTGTGTCCGCGAATCTCCGCTTCGTCTCGAACCCCGCCCAAAGATATACGGACAAATTTTCTTTCAACAGCATGTGCAATTGATTTTGCAAGCGAGGACTTACCAACACCTGGAGGACCCACGAAGCATAGAATAGGTCCTTTGAGTTCTTCGGTGAGGCTTTGTACAGCTAGATATTCAACAATGCGGTCTTTGATTTTTTCTAGGCCGTAGTGCTCCTCGTCCAGAATGGAAAGGGCATGCTCTAGGTCGAGGTTGTCTTTGGTGCTGGCCTTCCAGGAAAGGTCCAGTAGCCAGTCGATATAGTTTCGAATGACAGTAGATTCGGCCGACATAGGCGCCATCATTTTTAGTTTGCGGATTTCAGTCTCAGCTTTTTCTTTGGCTTCGAAACTCATGCCGCTTTCTTTGATGCGTTTGGCGACTTCATCGATTTCATTTTTGAATTCGTCTCGCTCCCCAAGCTCTTTCTGGATGGCGGCCATTTGTTCGTTGAGATAATATTCCTTTTGGCCCTTCTCCATTTGTTTTCTTACGCGGCTTCGAATGCGGCGCTCAACTTGAAGGATTTCAATTTCGCTTTGTAGAATGGCGAGAAGTTTCTCGATTCTTTTCTCAACTTCAAAGGTGTCTAAGACGTCTTGTTTGTCTTCGGCCTTGATGTTTAGGTTTGAGGCGATGGTGTCTGAAAGCTTTGAAGGGTTATCTATGCTTTGAATGCTCATCAAAAGCTCGGCGGGAATTCGTTTGTTGAGTTTGACGTAACTCTCAAATGCCTTGATGAGAGACCGCTGTAAAGCTTGAGTCTCGGCAGCATTATGTATGACGTCTGGAATTTCTTCGGCTTCAACAAGCAGGTAGTCATCGTCTCCCACGAAGTTGGAGATGCGGGCGCGCTTCTTGCCCTCGACAAGAACCTTTAGGGTTCCGTCTGGGAGCTTTACAAGTTGAAGCACTTGGGCAAGACACCCAATCGTATAAACGTCTTCAACCGTAGGTTGGTTTTCTTGGCTGTCGAGCTGGGTGCAGAGCAGAATATCGACTTTGTCGGCCATTGCAGCCTCAAGAGCGTTTACGGACTTTTCCCGGCCCACAAAAAATGGCACCACCATGTGCGGGTATATAACGATATCTCTAAGTGGAAGGAGCGGCAGAACCTGGGTGTTGGTTACGGGTGTTGAGGCTCTTTTGGAGGCTCGCATGGCTGGCTTGCCAGCAGCTTTGGTGGGCTTGCCAGCAGCTTTGCTAGCCTTTTTGCGAGGAGCTTTCTTCGTAACTTTTTTCTTTGTTTTTTTATCTGCGCTCATAGCTCTATTTTGGCCAATAAAGGACGTCTACACAACGTGTGATCACGATCTTTTTTGCGCTGGTATTCGAGAGCCTTTAAAAGAGTTAGGCGCCGGTACCGCAACGATTAAGTTGTGACGTTTAGTCACAACTTAATCTCGTATGCGGGTTAGGCGCTTTCTTTTTTTGAGTCGTCAGAGCTGCTGCTGCCTGCCTCGCCAAAGTGAATGGCTGGCTGTTCAGTGCCTTCAATGACTTTTCTGGTGACTACACACGACTTCACGCCTGCAAGAGATGGAATCTCAAACATGACATCAAGCATGGCTTTCTCGAGAATAGAGCGAAGACCACGTGCCCCTGTTTTTTGCTTGATCGCTTTTTCCGCGACAGCTTTAAGAGCGTCGTCTTCAAACTTCAGTTCACAGCCTTCAAGCTCAAACATCTTCGCGTATTGCTTGCTGATGGCATTCTTTGGCTTGGTAAGAATGGCAACGAGTGCCTCTTCGTCAAGTTCTTCGAGAGTTGCCACCATCGGCAATCGACCTAAGAATTCTGGAATGAGTCCAAACTTCACAAGGTCAGCGGTCTGAAGATGGTTGCTGAGAACGGCACCTTCGCGCTTCGCTCTCGCTTCTTGGATGCTAGATCCAATACCCACAGTGCGAGCTGTAAGTCTTTCGCCCACCATCTTGTCGAGTCCAACGAAGGCTCCACCCACGATGAAGAGGATGTTGCTCGTGTCGACTTGAATGTATTCTTGTTGAGGGTGCTTGCGTCCACCCTTGGGAGGAATGTTCGCAGTTGTTCCTTCGATAATTTTCAATAGTGCTTGCTGCACACCCTCACCACTCACGTCGCGAGTGATCGATGGGTTGTCAGACTTCTTCGCTACTTTATCAACTTCATCGATGTAGACGATTCCGCGCTGAGCTTTTTCAACGTCCCAATCAGCAGCTTGTAAGAGACCTAGGATGATGTTCTCAACGTCCTCACCCACATATCCAGCTTCAGTAAGGGAAGTGGCGTCTGCAATCGTGAATGGAACCTTGAGCATGCGTGCTAGAGTTTGCGCGAGTAGTGTCTTACCAGAACCCGTTGGTCCGATAAGAAGAATGTTTGTCTTTTGAATCTCAACGTCATCAGGACGAGAACTCTTAGGAAGGCTGATTCGCTTGTAGTGGTTATGAACCGCAACAGACAAAACTTTCTTCGCTTGGTCTTGGCCGATAATGTATTCATCGAGAGCTGTTTTGATGTCGGCTGGTTTGGGCACGGAGCTCAATCCAGTTTTGACATCTTCTTTTTGGGCCTCCTCAGCGATGATTTCGTTGCAGAGTGAAATGCACTCGTCACAAACGTATACTGAGGGACCTGCGATGAGCTTTCGCACTTCGCGCTGACTTTTGCCGCAGAATGAACAATATAATTCTTTTACAGACATATCTTTATCCTACCCTTTAACCTTCTTGACGGTGAGCAATAATTTCGTCAATTAGGCCCCACTCTTTCGCCTGTTCAGCTGTCATATAGTTGTCGCGGTCGGTGTCTTTTTCGATCTGATCCAACGTTTGTCCGCAGTGCTTGTTGTAGATGCCGTTGAGGAGCTTCTTCATACGAAGAATGTTCTTTGCGGCGATTTCAATGTCGGAGGCTTGGCCTTGTGCACCGCCTAAAGGCTGATGAATCATGATTTGCGCGTTCGGAAGCGCATAACGCTTGCCCTTGGCTCCGCCAGCCAGGAGCAAAGAGCCCATGCTAGCTGCCATTCCTGTGCAAATCGTCGACACAGGGCAGGTTACGTATTGCATGATGTCGTAGATGCCAAGGCCGGCAGTCACGCTGCCGCCTGGGCTATTGATGTACAGACTAATTTCTTTGTCTGGATTGGAACTTTCTAAAAACAGAAATTGCGCAATGATCGCATTAGCAACCTGATCGTTGACCTGGGTTCCAAGAAAAACGATACGGTCGACGAGTAGTCGCGAGTAAATATCGTAAGTACGCTCTCCCCTGGGAGTATTCTCAATTACTGTTGGGGGGTAATATCCAATGACATCTGCTGCATACTTTAATTCGTTACTCACTTCCGCCTCTTTCACGACATGGCTTTTTCGAGAATCCACTCCAATGCTTTCATTTCTTGCACTTGCCTCATGAAGCCGGGAATCATGTTCTTGTCTTGCATGTCTTTAACAATTTCTTGAGGATCCTTACGCGTTTGCGACGCCATCCTACCGAGTTCCTTTCGGATGTCTTCGTCGCCCACTTGAATCTTCTGTTCTTTGGCTATGGCGCCGAGCAGCAATGATGATTTCACCTGATTGTTTGCGCGCTCAGTCATTTCTTTTTCCCACTCTTTCAAGCGAGTCTCGATTTGGTCTTGAGCGAGTCCCATATTCTGAAGCTGCATGCCGGCTTCAATCGCAAGGTTTTGAATTTGTTGGTTAACAAGAGTTTCTGGAGCGTCGATAGGATTCTTTTGAATGAGCCACTCGATCGCTTTTTCTTGAATTTCTTGCTTAAACTTCTGCTTTTTTTGTCCAACGACTTCTTTGCTCACCGCTTCTTTAAGTTGGTCAAGGTTCTCAAAGGGGCCGGCCTTTTTTGCGAATTCATCGTCGATCGCTGGAACTTCTTTTTCGTGAACCTCTTTGATCTTCACTTTGAAGTGAATGGTTTTGCCGCCAAGGGGATGAGGCTCGTCTGAGCCTTCTTGTTTCTCGGGGAATTTTACGTCGAATTCTTTTTCGTCACCAGCTTTGAGGCCTTTTACTGCAGTTTCGAACCCTTCAACAAGTTGTCCATTACCAATTTCAACGAAGGCGTCATCTTGAGACGCCGAGCTTAGTTTCTCTCCAGCTTCTGTTCCAACGTAGTCCATTTTTGCCACGAGTCCTGCATCAATTGCTAGGTTCTCGTCGGCCTTCTTAAGAGTCGTCATCTGCTGTTGAATGCGATTCAAAGTGTCTTGAATGTCAGACTCTTCGGCTTTGAATTCTTGTTTTTCAGCCTTGAAGGATTCGTATTCCTTGAGCTCTATAGGGGGAAGATTCTCAAATTCTGCCGTAAATTTTAGCGAGGCGCCGTCGATGATACCAGAATCAAGATTGATTTGAGGATTAGCAACGGGAGAAAGTTTCTGGTCGATAATGGCTTTGTTGAGAAACTCATTAACAAGATCTTGAGTGATGCGAGGCATTTCTTGTTGGGCATAACTCTCACGAATCATGTTCATGGGCGCTTTGCCTTTGCGGAAGCCCTTAATGGTGGCTTGGCCTTGAATCTTCTTGAAATGGGATTCGAGTTTCTTCGAGACGTCCTCGGCAGGAATCTCGACAGTAAGTTTTTTAAAGTGACCGTTTAGGTTTTCGATTTCGACTTTCATATAGGGGGGTTATCCTGCCTAAGGGGCAGAAAATCAAGGTTTAATTATTGTCATAGAAGATGTTTTCTTAGGGAGTTTGCGTCGAATTTCGATCTTGAATGGCTCGATCATGGTGCTGGATAGAACGATCGATAGAGGCCCCAGCAAAGAAAAGCAGAAGAGCAATCCACTGCGAGGTGGATAACTCGCCAAAAATTCCTCGAATGGGATCGTCCCTTAGGAATTCCATGGAAAAACGCACTCCGGCATAAGACCAGAGATAGCGGGCGAAGGCTTGCCCGGGGTGTAGTCTGAGCTTCCAGAAATAGCCGGATAATAACGCAAGAGCTAATGCTTCATAGATTTGAACGGGATGCCTGGGCGTGGGAATGTGGTGGGTCCAATGAGTGATGGCCCAGGGCAGATCACAGACTTCCCCATAGCAGCATCCTCTAACAAAGCATCCGACTCTTCCGATCGCGTGAGCGACTAGGATGGGGATGACGAGGGCATCAAGTAGGAGCTTCGTTCGAAGTTTTAAAATAGCGGCCGTGGCAAACGTCAGTAGAAGTATCCCCAGGAAACCACCGTAAAACACAATGCCGTTCTGCCGGTCACGACTAAAAAAAATATCAATATCGCCGGAGAAGTATTGAACAACATCGTTCAGATAACGGGCTCCACCATAGGCAGCGAACAAGGCGCCAAAACAAAAGGCAACAATGGTCCATGTCTTCGGGAAGATTGGAGGGCGGGTGTCTTGCTGGCATCGTGCGTAGAATAGACCAATGGCGGTAGAAAGTCCTATGGCTAGATAAAACTCGTAGGTGATTAGAAGCATTAGTTCTTTTGGGGTGCAGGTTCCGGCGAGCCATTTTTGAAGGAATCAATGATTAATAGGACGACTGCGATGTTGATGGCGATGTCTGCGACATTGAAGACCGGCCAGTGGCACCCACTTCCTCCTATGCGGTAGAAAAGTGGAATGCAGCTGTCACCGCTAGAGGGATAGAACCAATCGACAAAATCAATGACGTATCCGAAACGAATGCGATCTATAAGGTTTCCAAGGGCGCCGCCTAGAACGAGGCCCATAGCTACGGGGGTGATTTTTTGGATGGGCTTGATGTGGCGAACGATGGTAAACCAAAGAATGGTAAGAACTGCTAGCGGCATCACAATGAAGAAAGTCACTCTCACGCTGTCGGGTAGGTTACGTAGCATGCCGAATGCTGCCCCATGATTGTGCACGAGAGTCCAATTAAACCAGCTTAGGAAGGGTATGGAAGTCCCTTCTGTTTTTAGAGTCTCTATGGCGAGATTCTTCGTCCATTGGTCTAACGAAATAACTAGAGACCCTAAGCATAAAATGATGGCATAAATGCGCGACATGGATTTAAAACTTATCACAAGATGAAAGATCTAGCTGCACAAGACCCGCGCTTTTGGGAAAGATTAGAACGATTGAGGGGCACTTTTTTGTCACGCGAAAAGGAAGCCTCCTCTGGCGGCTTAGCAGCTTATTGGCAAAGTCTCGAAGACTTGAAAGCTTACGATGTTAGCTTTGCGAGGCGAATCGCCCAGAAATGGAGCTTTGCGTTGGCTCAAATTACTGAACTGCCCAAGCTAACGTGGGTGGATTGGGGCTGCGGGACAGGTGTGGCAAGTGAGCAGCTTCTAAAGCATTTTTCCGGCAGTGTTGAGTCTGTAGAACTCTTCGACCATTCTCCACTTTCCAAAAAGTTCGCCCATGAAAAGCTTGCGAACATGAGTGAAAGGTTTCAATTCAATGCCGAGAAAATTGCTGAAGTAGAAAGTCCGAATTTCGACGGCAAGGGCGTGTTGATGAGTCACGTCCTCAATGAGATCTCCTCTTCGCAGATGACCGTATTGCATGGGGAGTTGAAAAAAGCCGAAGCTTTGATTTGGGTGGAGTCGGGATCAAAACCCACAAGCCGTAAACTGTCAGAAGTTCGCGATCAGATGATTAAAATTGCAAAACGCGAAAATAATCCGTGGGAGGTCTTGTTCCCGTGCCCCGCATGTGAAAAGTGCGGAATGCTCAAGGACGAAAACAGCTCTCATTGGTGCCACTTCTTTGCGGCGAGTGATCCGGCGTGGCATCAAGATGCTGGATGGGCAGAGTTTGCGACGAAACTGAAGGTCGACCTTAGGACGGTTCCGTTAAGTGCCCTTGTTATGGTGCGGGAAAAAGTGGCTGACTCTGTTTCGCTATCTGGGTTGGGGGATGATGCCCGTATCATCGGCAAGCCGCGTGCCTATAAAGGTTACGTGAAAGTTTTGAGCTGCAGTGAAAGGCTTGGCGTCGCCGATGTTCAGCTCGACAAAAAAACAGATAAGGCTTTATTTAAGACGCTGAGCAAATTTTCTCCAAAAGATGAATCTCTGACGCGATTGCAGTGGCAATTGAACGCCGATGGGACGAAGATAGAAAAAGCAAAGATTGTCTAGAAATTTGCTGAAATGATAACTTAAGAAAGTGTTTTGAAATGACAAAGTTTTTTCCAGAGTATGGCAGTGATTATTCCTTTCCCGCATTCGAGCAAAAAGTGCTTAAGTATTGGGACGGTGCCGGTATTTTTAAGAAGACTCTTAGAGAAAATGATGCTTCACGCGAAGAATTTTATTTCTATGACGGGCCTCCATTTGCAACGGGGCTTCCGCATTACGGACATCTCGTTGGCGGGATGATGAAGGACATCGTTCCACGCTATTGGACGATGCGCGGTTACAAGGTTCAGAGAAAATTTGGTTGGGATACCCACGGGTTACCTGTTGAATTTGAAATGGAGAAGACTCTTAATCTTAAAGGCTCATTGGATATTCAAGAATATGGAATTGCAAAATTCAATGAAGCTTGTCGCGGAGTTGTGCTTCGCTACGCGGAAGAATGGCGCAAGGTTGTTGAGCGCATGGGCCGCTGGGTCGACATGGATGATGATTACAAAACAATGGATCCAGAGTTTATGGAATCTGTTTGGTGGATTTTTAAATCTCTATGGGACCAAGGGCTTATCTATCGGGGTAGTAAGGTGGCGCCCTACTCTTGGCGTCTGACCTCTGCGCTTTCAAATTTTGAGGCATCACTCAGCTATCAAGACGTGCAAGATCCAGCCATCACAGTTTTGTTCCCTCTAAAAAGCGCTGAGTTTAAAGACACGGCTCTCGCTGTCTGGACCACGACTCCTTGGACGCTTCCCTCCAACTTAGCAACGGCAGTTGGCGATATTGAATATGGCATTTACGCATTGGTGGATCCTGTCGGCGATATTTCGCAGGTGGTCTTTGCGAAGAACTTAGCTCAATCCTATTCAAGTCTTTTGGTTGTGGATGATGACGGACCGATGTGTGTGAAGACTCTGTCGAAGGCTGACCTTCTGGGTCAAGAGTATGAGCCTCTCTTTGATTGTTTTAAAGGTCACAAGAACGCTTTCAAGGTCCTTGATGGGGCAAGCTTTGTAACGGATACCGATGGAACGGGCGTGGTGCATATGGCCCCCGCCTTCGGTGAAGATGATTACTTTCTTTGTAAGGCCAATGATATTGAGCTTGTCGATCCCACAAATGTGGAGTGCAAATTCACGGATGCTGTCGCAAAAGACCCGAGCCTAAAGGGTGTCGTCGGAAAATTTGTAAAAGATGCCGACAAAGAAATTTCTCAAATCTTAAAAAAAGAAAAGCAGAAACTTTTAAAGCAAGACGTTCTCCAGCACGCCTACCCTTATTGCTACCGTTCAAACGAGCCTTTGATCTACAAAGCCATTCCGGCTTGGTATATGAAGATCGACCCCATCAAAGAGCAAATGCTCAAGAACAACCAAGAGATTCATTGGGTGCCAGATCACATTCGCGATGGGCGCTTCGGTAAATGGCTGGAAAATGCTCGTGATTGGTGCATCTCTCGAAATAGATTTTGGGGCAATCCTTTACCTGTCTGGGTCAATGAAAAAGACGAAGACGATTGTCTCGTTATTGGTTCTCGCGAAGAGCTGGAGAAGTTGACCGGGAAGAGTGTGCCCGATATCCACAAACATTTCGTTGATGAATTAGTCATCGAAAAAGATGGAAAGCGCTACGTGCGCACGTCGGAAGTTTTGGATTGCTGGTTCGAGTCGGGCTCCATGCCCTACGCTCAAATGCACTATCCCTTCGAGAACAAAGAACGCCTAGAAGCGACTTTCCCCGCGGACTTCATTGCCGAAGGACTCGACCAAACACGTGGTTGGTTTTACACTCTAACTGTAATCGGCACGGCGCTTAGCATGTCGGAGGCGAACGGGCTCAAGAGTGGTCCCGCCTTTAAGAACTGTATCGTTAACGGAATGGTGCTCGCGGAAGACGGCAAGAAGATGAGCAAATCACTTCGAAACTATCCCGACCCTAATTTGATTTTCGACAAATACGGTGCGGACGCTTTGCGACTTTACCTCATGCAATCGCCTGCGATGTACGCTGAAGAATTACGCTTTAGTGAAAAGGGACTTGTGGAACTCATGCGTGCTGTGATGCTTCCGCTTTGGAATTCGTATTCCTTCTTCTCTTCCTACGCGAACATCGATGAGTGGACGCCTCAAAAGCTGAAGGATGCTCCGGCCGTTGAGAAAAGACCGCGTCTCGACAGGTGGATTCTCTCAAGAGTGAAACAGGCCGAAAAAGAAATCCATGAACGTATGGAGGCTTATCGCTTAAGTGATGTTGCTCCGATTCAAGTGGCTTTGATCGACGACCTTACGAATTGGTATATCCGTTTGAATCGAGATAGGTTCTGGGGTGAGGCGAATGCGGAGTCTGCTAGCGATAAAAATGCGGCATACGCTACGCTTTGGACTGTGCTTGATAAATTGAGCACGCTCCTCGCACCAGGTCTTCCGTTCATTTCCGAGACATTAACTGCTGCACTACGAGGTATGAGCCTCGATACGCTAGAAAAATCTGCGAGTCATATCAGTGTGCATGAAGGCGAATATAGGCCTAGCGAGCTCCAACTTTCTCCTTCGGAAAGTGATGAACTTCAAGAAACGGAACTTGCCAAGAAGATCATTCTTCTGGGGAGAAGTTTACGTGGAGATGTGAAAATTGGCCTCAGACAGCCTCTTCAAAAAATGCGTGTTGCGGGACTTAGTGAGTTCGAGCAAAAGCATTTGGGCCATGTGGAAGATCTCATTTTAGGTGAGCTGAATTTGAAATCTATTGAACTCGTGAACAAAGCCTCGGACCTTGTTGAAGAAAGTGTGAAGCCAAACTTCAGAGTGCTCGGCAAAAAGGCTGGCAAACAAATCAAAGAAATCCAGGCAGAGCTTGCGAAGTGGGATGCGGCGAAGATCGCTGAGTTTGAAAAATCAGGCAAAGCCTTGGTGTGTGGTGTTGAGTGCGAGGGTGAGGACATCCAAATCGTTCGCCAAGCCAAAGAAGGCATGACGGCGTTGGCTGGTTTCGGACTGGTAGCCGAGCTTGATACGGCGATCACCGACGAACTTAGATTTGAAGGTCTGCAGCGAGAAGTTGTGAACCGCATTCAACAACGCCGCAAGGAAATGCAACTGCATCTAGCGGATCGCATTCAGGTGAAGTGGAAAGTGGTTGAGGGCGATATGCTACGAGATGTTCTCTCTGCGGAGACGAAGAGTGCAAGTTTTGTGAGTGCTGAAACTCTTTGCAACGCTTTCGTGGAGGCGAGCGGCATCACCGCAGATCCTACGGAGCTGGGTGATGCGAAGTTTCAGTTTGAAATTGTGAAGAGCTAGTGGCTCAACCGTCATTGCCTTCCGCTTCTACGGCCTTGAGTCCTTGTCTTAAAAACTCAGGTTGTGAAGTTTTGCCAATTAGCTTTAAAATTCGTTCAGCGCCGAACTTATTGATGAGCATATAAGCTGTTTGAGCACTTTCATTGCCGGGGTCATAAATCGCTGCTGCGCTGAGAGCTTCAAGTATTGGAAGAATGGCATTATCTGGCGCTTTAGGTCCTAGTTTCTCGATCTGATCGGCCGCTTTGTTTACAATTTCTTGTCTGCTGTTGTCGACGGCATCTAAGGTTTTGATGTGCGTTTTCGACATGGCGCTAAGATTCGAAGATTTGCTAGAGGAAGCTGATGCTGCTGGAAGCCCAAGGACCAAAACTGCGATTAATAGTGTAATTTTTTTCAACATAAGATTTCCCATCATTGCCTGCAGTATACTCCAATTAATTTGTAGTATCGATTAGAAGAAATGGTCGCGATGCCTTCTGACTTTCCTTCGAGGCCGGTTTTTCTCTGCGTGAAGTCGCTGATCGCGCCACTTTTGGTTTTCACCTCAACGTGTCCATAGTAGGGAAGCCAGCTCTCATATTTTTTGGGTTTAGCAAAACCCGGAATTGTGTTTCCTCGGGACGTTGGTCGATTTTTATAGGTCCCGGGTCTGGCGTAGGAATCATAGACGTTGACGCAACCCGATGGCGTTTTATTGGGGTCGGTGATGCCTTCAATTTTTACAAACCCGTGCTTTTCAAGAAAGGCTGGCATTTGATAGGCATCGACCCCACTTGGGTTCGGGATGCCCAAAGCGCATGAAAGAGTCACTTGAACGCCTTCCGCACAGAGACCACGGCTGTTCATTTTGCCTGGAGTGTCTTCCGCGCAATCTAGAATTTTTAGCTGGTCACCCTTGGGAGTGGCAAAGATATCTGCCGTGTTTCTTGGTTTGAATTCTTCGAAGGATTTCGGGAGTTCATGGCTGTAAGCGCTGTGCGATAAGTTTCCAAGTTGGCTAGAAGGAATGGCATAAGTTTTTGGGAATGCGGGTGATTCCTCGACATGTCCATTAGCTAAACGGCGGTGTAGCGTTCCAATCGAGTAGCCAGGAGTCTTTTGGGAGGCTGAATTGGCGGGTTTAAAGAGTAGGTTGTCAGTGCCTGTCGCTACGCCGTCGTTGCTATAAACAGTCCATCCTTTGTCTTTGAGCGGAATTGCGCCGGCGAGGAAGGCTTTCGCATCAATTCCCGGTGTTAGTGCCTCAACTTCTTCGTCTGAGAGTTGTCGAGTTGGAATCTGTTGCGTCCAACCTTGTTCGGTTCGAATATCCTTAAATTCTTCTAGACTGATCATGTAGTTTTTGTCGTTAAGCGGCCGACTACCGTCAAATAGTTTGCCTACTACGAAGACTCTTCCATTAACGGTTACGGTTCCTGGCGATTCAATAAATAGGTTCTCAAAGTTTTTCCCTGATCCCAAGCTTCCATCCGGCTCAATTCTATGAAGGTCGTCGAAAAATTTCAGAGGAAACTTTGTGGGGTTGGCATCTCTATCAACGGTTTGTTCTTGGGGGCTTTTGGAGTCATGAGCCCCTGATCCTTGCGGATGGATCTTGGGCTTCACAAGCACTGGCGAGGAGGGATTGGCCCAGGAAACCGGGGAAATCAACATGATGGCCAAGACAAAAGCTTTGGCGAATAATGAATGTAGGTTGTTCTTCATCGTGTATTTATTATCGGTAAAGAGTGCGTGATGAACAAGTTAAGTTATTGTTAATATTTGACACTTAGTCCTTTGTTTTCAGGAGTTTAGCGTGATTCTACTTAATTGTTTGTCTGCAAAATGCAATTAAGACTTAAACTGTGCGCGGTAAAAAGTGGAAAAGCCACCTGGTCACCACATCTCAATGA
>CAZXHL010000062.1:0-14934 GCA_964640545.1 uncultured Bacteriovorax sp.
TACGGAAAAAATGCTCCCGATTTAGATGAGAATTTGCTTCGGGCTTGGTCAAAGGATCAAGGCATGGATTTGGACATCGTCGACCTTTCAGAAGAATCGGATGCTTTTTGTCAGGGGTGGATTAGGTTGCAAATGTCTCAAGCTTGGATGCCGGATATTCGCTCCAACTTCGAGGGACGATTCTTGATGGCCCAACTTTACCATTATGCCAAAGAGGCAAAGGCGGAACTGTCGACGGGGCATCGCGCTCGGGTGGTTCATGAGGCCAATGGAACGCTGAGGATATTAAAATCAACCGATGAATCTATCGACCAGAGTGCCTTGCTTGGTTTTACAAAGTCGATCATTACTCAAAAACTGCATTTGCCAGTTGGATACATCAAAGCTGATGAAGCTAGAAAACTAACTTCTAGTTATAAATTGTCAGAAAAAGTAGATCGTCTTTTTGAGGATAGAAATATCGCTCGTGAATTCGAGGAGTTTGAAAAATTTGTTAGTTTACAAAGTCTTCCCCGGGTCCGGTCTAAGGGGTATGTGATTAGTGCAAAAAAAGTAATTCTTGGTGATCATGCCGGGTTAGCTTCAGCAGCCGTTGGTGAAAAAAGATATTTTGAAGAACTGAAGGAAACTCCGACACGAACCGTTCTCGGTCACGACATCATGAAAAATTGGGTGATTGTCGGCACGGAAGATCAGCTTGATCGAACAGTGATCTTATCTTCACCGGTCAATTGGCTGTTTCAACGCCCTGATTTAACTCGCAGCCAAGAGCGCTTGAATCTGAACTTGAGCACAGAGCCTGATGAGTTTTTTGATGTGACTGTAGAGCTGGTTTTGGGGTCTGGCCTCAGAATTACGAGGGCTGAGGGGCAAAAGAAGTCAAAACCTTTCCGCCCGCGTCTAGGTTCAACCTTCACGCTCTACCGTGGAACTCTGTGTCTAGGCTCTGCTCGGGTTGTTGAGACTTTTGTTTAATTTCTATTTAGGTAGTTGAGCCCCAAAAATCCAAAGTCTAGAACATAGGTATGTCATCTATCATGCATGGAGAAACTTCTATCAATTTTGACCAACTCATTAAGACAGCTGTTCAGAATGAACTTGGTGTCTTGAATAGCTTCGGGGTCTTTGTGACTTCGACAGGCAAGTATACCGGCCGCGCGACAAAGCAGCGGTATTTTCTCAAGGGAGAGAAGACGGGATCTAAAGTCGATTGGGGCATAGGGAATGTTGAACTTTCTGCGGAGATCGGTGCGAAATTTTTCAAAGCTGTAAAAGAAAAAGTCGAATCGAGCACTCCTTATACTTTTAAAGGTAGTGCGGGACCCTTTGACGTTGAAGTTTCTTCTATGAGTCCTTGGCACATTGCTTTTTGTGCCAACATGTTTCGGTCGAAAGATGCAAAGTTTGCAGAGGTGGGGTCGGGGATTAAAGTTTGGCACGCGCCATATGTGAAGGCAAGCGATCTTGTTGATGGATATAATGATGAGGCTCTCATTCTACTTGATCTCGAAAATCGACAGATCGCGATCGCGGGAACTTCTTATGCTGGTGAGATTAAGAAAAGTGTGTTCACCACATGTAATTTCTGGGCACCGGAATATGAAACTTTCCCCATGCATGCGTCTGCAAATTGCTTAGATGATGGAACTTCATCTTGTGTTTTGTTTGGGTTGTCAGGAACTGGAAAGACAACATTGTCAGCCAGTCCAGACCGCGCCTTAGTTGGTGATGATGAGATCATGTGGGATGACAAAGGAATTTATAATCTCGAGGGTGGGTGTTATGCCAAGCTCATCGATCTCAAGGAAGAGTCAGAGCCAGAGATTTTCAGGGCGGTTCATAAATCCCACGCGATTATGGAGAATGTGGTGCTGGATGAAAAGGGCGGGGTTGTTTTTACTGATCGATCTAAGACCGAAAATACTCGTGGCTCTTATCCCTTGTCAGCGCTCGATAAAGTCTTTGACCAATCAAAACACGCGGACTCACCAAAGCATGTGGTCTTCCTAACGGCGGATGCTTTTGGAGCTCTGCCTCCAGTTGCTTTGCTTGATGAGTGGCAAGCACAATATATGTTTATCTCCGGATACACCGCGAAAGTTGCTGGAACTGAGCTCGGAGTGAAGGAACCTCAGGCGGTGTTTAGTGCGTGTTTTGGGGCTCCGTTTATGCCTCGGCCGCCAGCTTTTTATGCTAAGCAATTGGTCGAAAAAGTAAAAAGCTCTGGAGCGAAAGTATGGCTACTTAATACGGGATGGACTCAGGGGGGATACGGCGTGGGGGAAAGATTCCCCATTAAAGTTAGTCGCGGATTATTGAGTGCGATTCAGAATGGCATGCTAGAAAAGGGTGACATGCAAAAACATCCAGTTTTCGGATTCCAAGTTCCTGTGGCGTGCCATGGTGTCGACGCAAAGTATATGACCTTGGGCGATGTGGAGAAATCCAAGATGCTTGATGGGCTCTTCAGGAAGAACTTTGAGAAGTTCAAGGCTCATGCGAGCCCAGAGCTTCTCGAAAATATTCAGGTTTAAGAAACATGGCAGTCGAAAAAATTTGGAAACTGAATCCCTCTATCGAGATTTTCAATGAGCGAAGTGCCAACACGGCTGTGACTCATATGGGGATCGAAGCGATCGAGGTGGGGCCTGATTTTTTGCGGGCGCGTATGCCTGTGGATGAACGCACTAAACAACCTATTGGCCTACTCAATGGCGGATCGTCGGTGCTTCTTGCAGAATCACTGATGAGCACCGCGGGAAATTGGTGTGTGGATTTTCCGAATGAGTTCTGTGTGGGGCAAGAGATCAATGCGAACCATTTACGTTCTGCTCGTGATGGATTCGTGGAAGGTGTGGCGCGTCCTATACATTTGGGGCGCACATCTCACGTCTGGGAATGCCGGATCACTCATGAAGACAAACTCGTCTGCATCAGCCGTATGACATTGGCTGTGCTGCAGAAGAAAAAGTAATAGTCCTTCGATTGGATCTGATCGTTGAACTTGAGCCAAACAAACTTCTTCTGAGATATTCCAAACTAGACCATGAATTGCGGACTATTATATCGAGCCCAACGGCACAGATCTAGAACAATCTACTCAGCGCAGAGAGCAAACGCCTTGGAGCTTGTACTGCCTGTTCCGCCATTGCAGTAGCAATTCCATTGATTGAGATCAGTGGTATAGGAATTATCTAGCTCGGTGCTATTTGGACACTGACACCCACCTGAGATCATGCGACCTGCTGCCGGACAGGAGATCGTCCCTGAAGTACCGGCAAAAGTTGATTCATAGACCTTAACGGTCTTTCCACTGACCGCTGGTGATAATGGAGCAACGCAGTAGGCATAAGCTTTAGGACTTCCAGAAATATCGTCACATTCAGCGACCCAAGATTGCGGCCCAGATGGGAAAACAGCGTTTATTGTGTTGCTTCCATCATCAGAACAAGAAGCCGATCCAGAAATGGCGATATCATCACCTGTGCATGAAACTTCGTATTCAGTATCTTCAGCACTAATTGCAACAGATTGTACGCTTACGGAAGTTACTGTGTCGTTCGCGCAGATGGCATAAGCCTTAGGATTAGTCCCGTCCCGTATCTCGTCACAAGAACAAACCCAATCATTGTTCGAGCTGGCCAGGTTCCTCGTCATGTTGCCATCTTCGCCACATTTGCAAGCACCTCCAACTCTAGTTTGAGCTGAAGAGCACGCCACAAACGTGTCTGTTTCTGAGGCTGTAATCGGGGACACCGCTCCAATGCTATTAATTTCAAAAATAGGCTGGTTTGATGAAATTGCCTTCTTCGAATCCTCCATTGAGCTAGTTGTCTCCATCGGATCTTTCTCGACAACGGACATCAAACTGTTGCCCGAGCCCCCGCAAGAAGCCAAAAAAAATGTTGAAAGCAATGTAAAAAACGTAAGTGTGTTTTTCATAACCGTGATTATATCGTCCATCTATACCATGGCCATAGATCAGAAAATTTTTCTTGGGGGGGGGCGACGCGTTAGGTATGTTGCCGTTTAGATCGTCGCCCCAACCTCCCAAGAGAGGGGCTCAGTGCAAAACCAATCTATTACTCTCTCCAATATATGGCAATAGGTCCGAGCATCTGTGTTAGATCATGGGAGAGCATGAGTCTTGGAGCAGACCTCAGGAGTCTTTCGGCGGGCTTTACAGAAAAGTTCGCTTCTTGATTGGGATGTGGCCGATTTCGGCGAAGCTTAGGATTTTGAAGCTGCCGTCGTCTTCAATGGCGATACGAGTAAGGCTGCATTGAAGGATATCGAAATTGGTCCAGTTTTTGGGAGACATCCCAAGAGCTTTGGCTGTGAAAAATCTTATGACATTTCCGTGGCAAACCAAAAGCTCATTGCGAGTCTTGTTGCCTTTTAAGGGGCGAAAGTGTTTGGCGAAAGCTCGTTCGAGACGCTGCGTGCTCTTGATCACATAGCCTTCTTTCAGATTCATTTTCTTTGCTTTATAGGTGGGAAAGTAGGGCAGTCCTTCGACGAGAAGACTTGATCTCGAGACTTTAGGAACGCTGATAGAGTTCAATATAATATCGGCCGTTTCTCGGGTTCTAGTTGTTGTGCTCACGTAGGCGATATCGAAGTCTGTTTCTCCAAGTCTTTTTGATAGCTTGGCTGCTTGGTAGAGTCCAAGAGGCGTGAGGTGGCCGTGCTTTAAATCTTTCTTGTCTCGAATAAAGTGGCCGTGACGAACGAGGTGAAGAATTCTTGTGCCCATGCCCTAGAGCATAACAATTATCGAAGTGATCTCAAAACTTCGGGGGTGAAATAGCTGAGGATCAAATCAGCGCCGGCGCGTTTGATAGAGATCAAGGCCTCATTGCGAGCTTGCTCAAGGTTCATGATGCCGGCTTGAGCAGCTAATGTGATTTGCGCATATTCTCCGCTCACCTGGTAAGCGGCAACTGGCACGGTGGAATGAGCTTTGAGCTGAGAGATGATGTCAAGGTAGGCAAGGGCTGGTTTGACCATAACCATGTCAGTACCTTCTGCGAGATCGAGTTCTAGCTCTCGCAATGCTTCCAAAGAGTTGGCTGGGTTCATTTGATAAGTTTTCTTGTCGCCAAACTTTGGCGCGGAATCCAAAGCTTCTCTAAACGGACCATAGAAGCAAGATGCGTATTTGGCTGTGTAGGAAAGGATTCCTACTTCTGAAAAACTGGATTCATCAAGAGCTTGTCGAATATGACCGACTCTTCCATCCATCATGTCCGATGGGGCGACAATGTCTGCCCCGGCTTCAGCTTGGATACAAGCCATCTGCGCAAGAATATCTAGTGAGGGATCATTAAGAATTTTTCCATTTTCTACAATTCCATCGTGTCCATCACTGGAGTAGGGATCCATGGCCACATCGGTGATCAAGACAAGCTCGGGGAATTTGTCTTTTAATCTCTTGATGGATTCTGGAAGGAAGCCATTTTTATTTATGGCTTCAGTCGCTTTTGAATCCTTAAGGGAATCTTCAATGATGGGAAATAAAGCTAGGGCTTTGAGGCCGAGCGGCATCAGTTCGGAAACTTGCGCCTCCAAAACATCCAGGCTCATTCGCGAAACGCCTGGCATAGATTTGATCGCCTCGTTCACCTGCCGGCCTGGCTTGATGAATACAGGCCAGATCAGATCGTTCGCTGTCACACGATTCTCTTGTGTGAGGTCACGAATCGAAGCGTTGATGCGGTTGCGGCGAGGGCGTTGCGATAGGTAGTAGGGTGTGGCCATTTCAGGTATAGGTATGCCCCAGACCGGCCCTTGCGGTCAAGAGTCGCTTCCTGCCAAAAAGGGGGCTACTGAGCCGTGAGGTTGACGTAGATGACGTCTTCGTAGCTGCCAGTGACCTTTCCCGCAGGGTCTCCCGTTACAGTGAATTTGAAAGGAAATCTTGTTTCTGATCCGCTTGGAGGGTTGATGAAGGGAATTGAGAAGGGGTAATCGCCAGGATTGAGTGTCGATCCAGCTGTGTAAACGGTCGGAGAAACGTAGAGCGAGTAAGAGATCTGTGTCGTGGCACTGGCGGCACTACCTACTTTTTTGAGGTAGCCACCATTGACTGAGGACAGCGAATATTTGTAGCCCGTGTTGTTTCCTATGATCAAATCAATCAAGACTTCGTCTCCTTGAACGAGTGTTCCAAAGCTCGCAGTTTCTGTTGTGTCTTCAAGATCAAATGGGGCACCGGCAGGAACAAGGGATAGATCTAGTCTTGTTCGAACAATATATTTGAATTTTACTTTCACAGTATCTTCCAGTGTGAAAGGGGCGCTCGATCCAATAGGGCGGGTGTAGAACTCCATGGTAAAGTTGTTGTCGTAATTGCCCTGATTGCTCGTGTAGGGAACGTCTCCTAAAACTCCGACAAATTGGTGGTAATTGTCTTGTCCGCCTACGTTGGCTTCCATAGTCCCGGTGATCATGTTTGATGGGGGGGAGACGTCAGGGATCGTTTGTAGAATTTGTGTCTGGGTATTGTCGTAGATTTGCATGAGGATCTGTACAGGGGATTTTTCAATATAGCGATTGTAGCTTCCGTCATTGGAGTCACCTTTGTTGAAGCCAATCGCGTATTCACATGAAATATTCGTGTTGTTTCTATGGACTCTAAAATTGATGGTCTGAACTGTCCCATTGTTGAATTGAACATTGGTATCAACGCCCATCAATTTTTTACAGGCATAGCTAGTTGTGGAATAGAGCCCAGCGAGAAAAGTTATAAGAACAAAAATGAAGCTTGGTGATGATTGATAGAAGATATTCTTTTTCACGATATTATTCACGACTGAGTACCCTTTCTCCTAAGTCTTCTGAGGAGGATGAATCTATGAGGATTTCGAGATCTTGTCGACGACCTTCGGGGCTGTTGAGCCGACTAAGCACCATTTTGTCTGCTGCACCTTTTGACTCTACGAAAAATCGCCCGTCACTATTGGTGAAAAAATTGTCTGTCTCAAGGAGCTGGTCTCCTTGGAATGTGGACCATGTGCCGCTGACATAAGCCGCTGGCTTTAGATCCTTAAACACAAGTCGACCCTTTAGCGAACGAATCTCTTGGATGTCTATGGAAACTTCTGAGCCGCGGAACTTCTTGCCTTTTACGAGGATAAACTCAGGAGAGACTTTGGGGGGCACTTGCCCTGGCTTAAGTTGGGGATTGACCCGATAAAGCCTCTGGTTTCTCGACGACACATCAGTAGCTAAGCCGGGTCCAAGAAAATCAATTTTGGCGGAGTAGTTGCTCTGATGGCCTAGGAAAAGTGGTGTTTCACTAGAACTATCATTGCTTTTTCTGGCTATGAGAAATGAATCGTTAATGTCCTGTCCAAAAGCAAGTGACGATGGGGTATAGGCCAGAGTTGTTTTGAGGGCAATACGAGCTTGTTGATAGTTTCCCGAGGAGACGAATTTCGAATAGTCATAATTCAGTTCGGCGCTTCCTCGGTTGCCTTTGTAATTTAGGTCGAGGCGAGCGTCTGTGGCGTCGGTTGATTTCTGAAGAGTGGCTTTTTGAGAAAAGTTTTGAACTCTTTGACCTGGGTCATGGAGTAATTCCACTCTCGATTGTTGGTTTCGACTCTGAAAAAAGGACCTGGCTTGTAAGTTTTTTCGTGTTTCTCTCCAGGTTAGTCCAACGGTGAAATTGTGTTTTGATTCGTTGGGATCAAGGTACTCGTATCCGGCACTAACGCTCCAGCTCTTCATGATGTTTCTTCTGACGTTGTATCCCCAGCGAGACTCATGAGCACCTCCGTGTAGCCAATCTCTTCTCCAGTCTATAGATTGCTGTAGTCGCAGGGGAGCTTCGAAGGAAACGGAGTTAAAGACAGAAACCTGCTTTTGGGAAGGGATACCAAGTTGGAGGGGGCTAGAAAAACCGGTTGAGTAAACTTCAATATAGCTTCGAGTATAAGGTCTGAGTGAATAAAAGCTAATGGCTTTAGGGGAGTTCCAGGAGAATCGAATGGCTGCAGCGGTGTTCGTATCCTTTGGAAAATAAGTCATAAGCTCGGTGCCTAGTAATCCAATCTTTAAAGCTTTCTTTGCCTCAATACCAACGGCAAAGGATTGATCAGAGATTTGTGAATTCATGCCCATGTCAAAGGACGTGGCAAGTCCAAAGCGGTAGTAGGCGCTGCCATACCAATCATCAGTTTGGTAGCGTCTGGAGAGGCCATCAAGCGATGAAGCTGTTCCAACATTGAAGGAATAGTCGCTCTCGCCTTTTTTTAATACTGTCTCATCGTGGAATAGCTCTTCGGTTATTTCGCGAACGGCGCCGCTTTGGGATCTGACAATTATTTTAAGTTCATTGCTTCCAGAATAAAGGGGGATCTGGTCGATAGACAGAGGGCCTGCCGGGGCCTGGAATCTTTCTCGAAGAGTCCCATTAAGGTAGATTTCTATTTCTGAAGCTTCGTTCAGGAGAATCTCTTTGCGTCCTGTGTTTTGGAATTGCCACCAATTTTGTAGCTCTCGTTCTTTGCGGTAACTAAGGCCCAATAGATTTCTAGAATTTTGAAATGATCGTATAGTAGGAATGATATCGCCCGCTATGATTCGACTTTGTTGCTTCTCCAAATCGTAAAAAACATAACTCTCATTGCGATTTAGAACGGGTGAGGTGTTTTCGGCAAAAAGAAACTTGTTTACTGCTCGTACAGAGTAAATATCATTGACCCAATCCACGGCTCCACTGACAGGAACTCGAAGCCAGCTGGAAGAGTTGGTGCTCTTGTCGATTGACTGTTGTATTCGAATGTTTGCAAATCCAGACCAGGGACTCGGATTGACGATGAGAGCTCCCGTTTCATCGTCATAGTTTTCAAGCAGCTTCATTTCTTGAGTCTTGAGTTCGGTGCTAGCTAAGTCGATTTGCAGCTTGAGGGTCTCTTCATCAAAGCTCGTACTGATTCCAGCGTTCGTGAGTTCGTCCAGGCTGGCCATGGGAGGAAGTGATTCAATTCGCGTCCTAATAGCTGGGGTGATTCGCCCTTGTATTCTTGAGGCGAGCTCTTTTGTATCAACCTCCACCTCGCTAGGAGTCTCAATATTAACCCAAACCAATCCGAGCGACTCTTGGCCGAGAAAAAGAGATGCTTTAACTCTTGTTCCAGCAAAAGCTGATGTCGATGCTAAGAGGGCGAGAACGCAAATGAAGAGCGTCCTCGTTGAAGCGATTAGATTCAAGTTCTAGTTCTCCCCACTCAAGATGATACTGGCTGACCTCTGGTCTAGATCTTTTGGAAACGCTCCTTTGAGTGACAGTTTGTATGTCTTTGTCATGCCGGGAAGGAGGTTTTCCGCAGCTAATACTTTATGATCTGAAGCAAGAACGGAGTAGGGAGTTGACGAGGTCTTTTCGTTCTCGAATTTAATTTTGATTCCCGATAGAACTACGTGGGTGTTTCCGGTATTGAGTAGATTTAATTCGAGCTGATTCTTATTTTGCTTGATGCTCATGACTTTTAGCTGTGCCTTCCGTTCTTTGGGAAGGACGTAGGCTGAGGCTACATATCGGAGCAGGAACTTCAAATTCACATCAGAATTACGTACTTTTTCTTGAATCAAATTTACGGGTAGTTGCTGGAAAATAATTCGAAAAGGAATTTCTGTTTGGGGAGACTTGTCGCTACCGATGTAGCTGATTCTGACCAGTCGCTTGGCTCCGGGTTTTAATGTGAATTGTGGAGGGTAGATACTGAGGTCCAGTGAATCAGATCTTGTTTCTTCTCCCGACGAGTCATAGCCTCTCTTTTGGCCTAGGACTTCCACGGCGATCTCTTCTTGCTGCGTGTTTAGGACCACAAAATTTTGAGTCGCTTTATCCCCAGTAGCTTCAAATTCTGCAACCATAGGGGTTACTTTGAAGGCATGGCTCAATAGGGAGCTTAGGGCGAAGAACGTTAGGAGAAGCAGTTTTGTTGGCTTGAGCCAAATACGCATGAACATAGGTCATGAGTTTATCGCAAATTTAGGATGGACCCAATTTTAGAAACAAAAAATAGAGAGATTAGGGGGAGGCCAGTTCTACGAGCATAGGCTTTGACGAATTGTTGTCTGCGGTTAGAAGGGGCAGGAAGTTTTGACCAGAAAATGCTCCGATGACGACTGATTTGTCTGAATTCATGACGGAGACGGTAAGTGCCATTTTTTTCGCGTTGTGGCTGATCCAAAGCCCATTCTTGCCCTCGAAACTCATTTTGGTTTCGACACTTGTGGGAACTTGGCCGGAGATCCGAAGGCTTTCCTGCCTACGAGCTAGTGCGGAATGGGAGCTGAGGCTGAAAAGGCAGACCAATATGATCCAAAGTCCTAGCTTAGTTCTCGTGCTCTCCATCTGTTCATTTAATCAGTCTTGGAGTCACAGTAGTGTGAAGAGAGTGTTAAAAAGCCCCCTCAGATCGCTCTGAGGGGGCTTTAAGAAGATTTTTGAAACTGATATCGGGCTAGAATCAAGGGGCTCCGATTTCGAGTTCGATGGTATCGGTGTATTCACCAGCTGTCGCACTAGTTCCTAGGCCTGTGAATGTGATGGTCACTTCACTAGTGTTTCCCGGTGTTAGGGCGGCGGATGCCTCCGTTCGGGCGTCTTGAAAACTAGCCGTTGGGGTAATCGAAGATCCGTTATAGCTAAGGCTATAAGTCACGAAGGCTCCCGAGTCGTCTTCGTTGACGATCTTTCCAGCATTCGTGGAGCGGAGTTGAACTTTATATCCTGCAGGATCGTTTGAAAGCTCTGTGACAGTTGCGATGTTTGTGGCTGATTCTCCATTGACGATATCTAGGTCGCTAGCTGCGCCAGCTTCAGAAACGCTGATACTGTACTCAGGATCCACAGTTCCAGACAAGTTGATCTCGCCCGTTGTTAGTGCATATGCCTGACCGCTAAAAGCGATGAGTCCTAAAAGTGATGAAGTTAGAAGTTTTGATGTATTTAATTTTTTCATTTTTCCTCCAAGTGATAAAAAGCTATTTTGAACTTTGAAATCTTTCATTGGTTTGTAACGAGCAATAGACGTGCCATGGGTTAAGTCTGTAAATTTTCTGTTAAGAGCAGTTCTGTAAACCATTTTACCTTCTTTTCGGCAGTTGCCTGTATAGAATTTAGACACTTTTGAAGAAAAAAAAGGTTAGTGTCATCAGGTATTTGCACTGATATTGGGTGCCAAAATAGGCATGCGACGGGGTGAGGTGTCGGGATTTTGAACAGTGTAGCTTCTGCCCCTATGAGTTTTGAAGCAAATCAAATCCCAGCTTCTCAAGTTTCCTACCAAGTTCGATGAGTGGAAGGCCCATAATAGAGGTGGAGTCTGAGCATTGAATGTCTTGGACTAGCGCCATTCCATGAGACTCCATTTTATAGCAGCCCGCGCAGTCATAGGGGGCGTCGAGTTGGAGGTATCTCTCAAGGAGTTCTTTTGAATTATTTTTCAAAGTAATGGTGCTGATGTTTTGGAACTCAATCGGACGCTCGTTAAATTTATAAAGGCATACACTGGTAATGAGGTGGTGAGCTTTGCCGTTGAGCTTAAGAAGTTGCGCCAGAGCTGATTCAAAATCTGGCTTCTTTCCCAGCATTTTACCATCGAGATCGAGAGCTTGATCAGATCCAATGACCCAGGCATCGGGGTAGAGGTCTTTGAGTGAGGCCGCTTTGCCCATGGCAAGTTCTCTGCAAACTTCGATGGGCCGAGCATCAGGAGTGCTAGACTTGTGAGACTCCTCGTCAAATAGTGGCTTCTCAGTCACGAATGGAATGCCCAATCTCTCAAGGAGTTCCTTGCGATAGGGGGAGGTCGAGGCCAAGATGAGCTTAAGATCTTTCATCACGGATAGATTTGCCGCTTTTTGGGGAGTGAAACAAGAGAAAAATCTTTTCGTGACCGTTGGTCATCTCGGCGAGGCCGCTTAAACTAATCGCATGCTGCTGCTTTTGATCATGCTGTTTGCTTCGAGCTCGTCGCTGGCCCAAACGTCCCTTGCAAACAAACCAAGACCTCCCACGGAATGGCCACCTATAGAGCGTCTCAAATTTCCTGACCACTACTATAAACGATGTCTTGGAAAGATTGATGACGGTTGGTTTAAAGATCGTGATGAGCCCATTAGAAAACTATTAGTTGAAAAAACTTGCGCTTGCTTTCGCGACGCAACTTTAGAAGTTGGGTTCAAGAAGTTGGGAGCACGATCAACTGAGACCAGAGTCGCTTATTGGATGGGGCTGCAAGAGCGAAAATTAGAGAAGATCCAAGAATACATTGGCATTAAATGTAGTGATGAAAAAAGTAAATTTATCAAAGATGTCCTCGGGGCCTCTTACTTTACAGAGGAAGAGTTATTCACTTTGAGGGTTAATGCTTGTCGTGAATACAACCAAGGCGCCTATGCCGAGCGGGTTAAAAAGAACCCAAAACTCACCCAAGAAATCTTTGTCCATTTCTGCGTCTGTGATACCAATCAAATCATTTCTCATTTGAGGAGTAAGGATTCGGGATTAACTCGAAAGGCAGCCCTCGTGGCTTTGAGTCAACCGGACTCCATTAGAGATAGAACTGAGTTCGGTCAGATTCAGGAGCGATGTTGGAACGAGGCGGCGAGGAGTCTTCGTAATTCTTCGGGCGAATAGGCTCTTCAAGTTTCAACGAAACTCCAGCCAGCAAAGCTAATGCCACCATGACTTGAATGAGTGAAAATCCTGATTGGTCCAATTTTGAATGATTCATAGTTGTTTTCCTATTTATTGCTCGAGAATACCTAGCTGTTACAGGGCGGCGACAGCTAGGTGATCTAGATTAGTGAGTATTTAAGAGCTCCTTGGCTTGATATTCGTAGTGAAGTTGATCTTCATTTGCTCTAAGGTCTTTTTCACATTCTTTTTTGACGGTGGGGGCCAGCGCTGAACTTGCAGCAGCATAGACTCCGTCAAAGTTATGATTACTGCTTGTCGCGTAGGCATTTTTAAACGTGATCCACGCCTTCGACAACATATCACAACAAATAGAGCTTAATTTTCCCGAGTTGTTTTTTGTTCCCATGCCTCGCCTTAAGTCGCACGTCAAAGTTCTCCCAAATTCGACCAATGCTTTGTTTTTTGCCTCCAATAAGTTTCGCTTCTTGTAATCACCCGCCATCGCTAAATTTTCATTGATTCGGTTTTTGAGGCTTTCGAATTCTACGACTTGGCTATCGTCACCAATCTCGTTGATGAGCACATCGATGTAGACGCTACCAATTTTTCCTTTTTCTCCAGCGTCAACTGATTCTGAGATTAAAATTAATGAAAGTATGAATAGGATTAGTAAATTTTTCATTCTTATTCCTCGCGATAGATTGTTAAAAAACTGGGAGCTTGTTCGAGCCAATCCAACTATTTTCCTCTCATTCGTCCACCCGACCTTCTAGTCCTGCTATTTGATGAGTTTGATGAGCTTCCTCCATGTGGCAAAGTTCCGGTGGAAACGACTTCAGCCCGCGGAGCCATAGGCGTGACGGGTTCCGCTACGCGAACTTGCTCCATGACATATGTTTCCGATGCTTGATCGATCATTCCATCTCCAGAAAGGATCATCATTCGATCATATAAATTTTTAGAACGAGATTGAATTTGCTGTCCTAAAAATGCAGTAAATTGTTTGCGAGTGTCAGTGCTGTCTTGCCCGGGAAAGGAATAGTCAACCGTTGAGAGAATTCGGCTGATTTCTTTCCAGCTAAATCTCAGTTCATCGAGTTTCTGCTGTTCAAGAGCTGTTAGACTTCCTTTACCTTCAAGGGTCGTCATTTCCCTCTCGAGCTGTGCTTTCCTATCGCGCATATTTTCAAGCACTTCAGCACCAAATTTCGTCATGTCTTTTCCATTGTTGGTGGCATACTGTTTGACGAACCAACTAGCTTGATTGACTTTGTTCATGAGTTGAGAAAGAGACCTGGCTGCAGATTCTTTCATGAGGTTGGCGTCGCCTCTTGCGAGAACCATCGACTGATTGAATTCCGTATCGTTCATGTTCATGATTGCCGTTAATCGATTGAGACGGTCTTGATTGACGGGGTAGCCATCGACATACATTTGTCCTAGCAATATGTTTTTCTTCCCATCAAACTCCAGCATCTCTTCGTAGATGGTTTGTCTTACAGTCTTTCCAGATTTTGCGGCTTTTTCTCTGACTTGTTCAAACAGTTGGGCTTCTGCTTCTTTGCTTTGAGCTTCTTTGGTCATATCCACATAGTTTCGTGCGGCTGTTTTCATTTCCGCGAAACGATCTTCTCCCATAGAACCATCCACCAACCTCACGATGGAGCTAAGTGATTTTACAACAACATCGACTCCGGCTTGAAGTGCCATGGCTCCACCAGCTGCCGTTGCACTCAACAGAAAGACCTGAGTGGGGTCTAAAGCTTTTTCTGCATTGGCATTAATGGAGTCGAGGGTTTTATCCAGGTCTTTTAGAGTAGAATTTGTGGTGTTTAGTTCGCCGGCTACGACATTCCCGGCGGATAAGATATCACCTCCTACGGCGCCTCCCGCCGAAGTGATATCGGTTCCGAGGCTATCTAAGGCTACGCTTATAGTATTGGCTCCTCCTGAAATGTCCCCGCCTAGATTGTTGGCGGCTCCGGCCACTGTGTTGGCTGGACCCTGTAGTCCGCGTACACGAATATCTCCGCTAATATCCCCATTAATGTTGGCATTAAAGTTTCTTGGTGTTTGCGCCTTGAGCGAAAGACATGTGCTTAGAACACATACGTATAAAAGTTTTTCCATAAAATCCCCTTATCTAATTATTGTAGAGATCTGAGGCTTCAGATCGAAGTTCAAAGACGGCCTCAAAAATCACCTGCAAAGAAAAATTCATGATAATGGGAGCTTAGGTGTGAAAATGATGTCGCACCAGTGCGACATCTGGG
>CAZXHL010000063.1:0-14574 GCA_964640545.1 uncultured Bacteriovorax sp.
CGCTGAAGAAGGCCTGTACAAAAAGCCAAGCTCCCATATTTCTAGGTTCTTCTTGGACCCAGTAAAATTCTTTTACTTTCGTATAGCGACTCAGGTAAGTGATCACCTGTGCTTCCGGCCAAGGGTAGAGTTGTTCAATGCGAAGAATAGCAACATCTTCGATGCCTTTTTCTTTTTGCGCAGCCACAAGCTCGTAATAAATTTTTCCAGTGCACAGAATTACTTTGCGAATCTTGGCCGCATCGGTATTACTAAAACGCGGATCATCGATCACTTCTTTGAAGTGACCTGAGGTGACCTCATCCATGGTTGAAACCATGTCGGGATTTCTCAATCCGCTTTTGGGAGTCATCAATACAAGTGGTTTTCTGAAGTCACGTTTTACTTGTCGTCGTAGAGCGTGGAAAAGCTGCGCCGGCGTGGAAAGATTGGCCACGGTCATGTTGGCTCTTCCACAGAGTTGAAGGAATCTTTCAAATCTTGCACTTGAATGTTCGGGTCCTTGCCCTTCGTATCCGTGAGGCAACATCAAGACAATTCCGCTGGCTCGTTGCCATTTGGATTCTCCCGAAGCAATGAATTGGTCAATGATCACTTGAGCCCCATTGGCAAAGTCTCCAAACTGAGCTTCCCAGATGATAAGTACATTGGGATCACCCAAAGACCAACCATACTCAAAAGCCAAAACACCAGTCTCAGATAGCGTGCTGTTTTTGATGAGAACGAATTGGTTGTCGTTGCAAAGTTGTTCTAGCGGCGTGTGGGTTGCACCTGTCTTGGAGTCAAAAAGCACGGCATTCCTGTGAGAGAAAGTGCCTCTTTCAACATCTTGCCCTGTCAGTCTTACGCTGTGACCTTCAATGAGAAGAGAAGCATAGGCTAAATTCTCTGCATTGCCCCAATCAATAGGGCCGTTATTTTCTATGGCTTCTAATCTCGAATCAAGCATTCGTTTGATCTTTGGATTGATGCTGAACCCATCGGGAATCTCCGCAATTTTCTGCGAGAGATTTGTGATTCTCTTTTTGTCAAAAGTCGTGTCAATCACTTCAAAGAGGTCAGCGTCAGAAGGTCTTCGGTATTTTTCCCAAACGCTTGCATAGGCTGAAACGAAAGGTGCCGGTTTCTCTTCTCTAGTTAGCTTTTGAGCATCAACTAAGGCATCGATTTTGGACTGAAACTCGGCTTTTACAGTGGCGTCGTCAATCACGCCTTCTGCCATAAGTTTGTTGGCGTAGGTCTGGTGTGGCGAAGGGTGCTTTTTGATGAGTCCGTACATCAAGGGTTGTGTGAACGCAGGTTCATCAGACTCGTTGTGACCGTATTTGCGGTAACAAACAATGTCGATGACCACATCTGTTTTAAAGGTCTGACGATATTCCATGCAGAGTTTTGCTACATAGGCCAAAGCTTCAGGGTCATCTCCATTAACGTGGAAGACTGGAATCTCGAGCATTCGTGCAACGTCCGTGCAGTAAGTTGTTGAGCGTGCATCAACCGGGTTGGTTGTGAAGCCAATTTGGTTGTTGATGACGATGTTGATGGTGCCACCTGTAGTGAAGGCCTCTACCTGCGAAAGGTTTAGTGTCTCATAGACGACGCCTTGGCCGGCAAAGGCCGCATCACCATGAATGACAATAGGAATCACTTTCGTGCGATCTTCACCACGACGACGTTGTTTGGAGCGTGTGACCCCTTCTACTACTGGGTGGACGAAGGCTAGGTGACTTGGGTTGTTGGCTAGTGACAAATGTAGGTCATGGCCAGACCTGGTTTTGATGTCGGCCGAGAAGCCCATATGATATTTCACATCGCCCTCGCCCATGGCCTTTTCATCGTATTGGTAATCTTGTTCAAATTCTGTGAGAATGTGTTCGACTTTTTTGCCAAAAATATTTGTAAGAACGTTGAGGCGACCACGGTGAGCCATTCCGACTACAATATCGGTTGCGCCAGTTTGTCCTGCAACATCAAAAAGCCTGTCGAAGGTTGGAATGAGTCCTTCAGCACCTTCTATGGAGAAGCGCTTTTGAGCGACATATCGCGTGTGAAGGAATTTTTCAAAAGCTTCGCCATCACCAAGTCTGGAGAGCATGTGCTTTTTGTCTTCTGCAGAAAATTTTTCCTTATTCCCACTAGATTCCATTTTTTCCACAAGCCAGCCGCGCATCTTCGGATTCTTGATGTGCGTGTATTCTACTCCGATGGAGGAGGAGTAAATTTCTTTGAGCCTGGCGATAATGTCTCGCAGAGAAGCTGTGCCCAGTCCTAAGAAATTGCCGGCAGTAAATTTCTTGTCGAGATCGCCGTCGTTAAGACCGAAATGGTCTAAAGCCAAAAGTGGATGGGAGTCTGTATTGGGGAAAATAGGATTGGTCTTTGCGACCAAATGGCCTCTTTCACGATAGGCATTGATGAGATCAGCAACCTTTGCTTCAGCACTGAGGTCAATGGATGTGACGGCTTTGCGGTGAAGGCTCTGTCCGAGGGTGGCTTCGATTTCTTCAATCATGTCATCGTCGGCTTCATAGCCAAGTTCGAGTCCCTCGAAGAAATAACGCCAAGTTTGGTCGACATCATTGGGGTCTTTGAGATACCTCGAATAGATATCTTCAATATACTCAGGGTTGCTGTTGCTTAGGTAGCTGAATTTATTCATTTTTATACAACTTTAGTGGCCAAAGAACCCCAAAAATTGAAGGTCGTTTAGGCTCCCTGACAGACTAGAACGAGTCACGCTTTGAACCAAGGGCTGTACAAAAAAATTTTGGCAGTTTTGATGTTTTGGGAATGATGGTTAAGACTAGGTCTATGAGTATTTTTACGAAGAGCTTTCTCGCTGGGGTGACCTTATCTCTCTTGTCCTGCACAACGAATCATGGAGCCCAAGATGATGATGAACCCGATAGAGAGACTCTATTAAAGCACGGTATCTTACGAATGTATCACGACACCCATTCGAAGGGAGCCCCTTTTGAAGAGTTAGATCCCAAGTCTGTGGCTAGGGGAAAAGAGATTTTTCAAAATCATTGTATGAGTTGTCATGGAGACAAGGGGCTTGGCGACGGGCCTTTTGCGAAAGCACAAATGCAGAGACCAGCCAATTTGGCTGAACTAGCTCATGATATTCCAGATTTTAAGTTCTTTATGAAAATCTCTCAGTGGAATGGCAATATGCCAGGTTGGAACGAGCCATTTTCGAAAAAAGAAACCTCTGATCTGGAGACTTATTTGAAAAAACTGGGACGGGAATTCAAACATCCTGAAGCTTTTCCGCTCGAGAACTAGATCGAGTTTTTTACAGTCTCTAATGCTATTCGTTCTTAGTGGCAGACTCTGGAACAAAGGCTGTCACAAGGATAGCGATAGCAAAAGCTGGTAAAAACACCTTGAAAAGTAGACTCACGAAGGCGTCATATCCCTCTGGGTACATGACCTGATTGACTAAGACAAAGACGTAGAAAGCATAGCAAGCTACGAAGAGGCAGCCCTCAAGCCTGGACATTTTCTTCCCTGAAATGAAGATCGGGAGTGTGCCAGCTGTGATGATGAACAAGAACGGGAAATCAAATTCTAGAGCTGCTGCCCCGACGCTCAGACCGCCATCTACTAAGAAGGCCGCTGGCCCCAGAACCCATAGCAAGTTAAATATACAGCTACCCACAATGTTTCCTATAGCAATATCGGAAGATCCCTTTAATCCAGCCACAATGGAGGTTGCTAGTTCTGGCAAAGAAGTTCCGAAAGCTACAATGGTCAACCCAACAATCCATTCTGGAATGGATAAATATGTGGCCAAGGCGACGGCCCCTTCCGTAAAGTAATGAGCTCCCACAGTCAAACCTGTAATCCCTAGAATGATCCAGGAAATATCTTTGAAAAGCTCAACTCCTGTAAGGCGTGGCATCCGAGCGCCTTCATCTAGAATTCCCAGCTCTGCAATGCTCATTTTCTTTTCTCTTCGCGCTAGAGAAATGAGTAAAATGATATAGGGAACTAGCAATGCGAGAAGAATGAAGCCTTCCGTGGCGGAAATGTTCTGAGCGCTACTGGCAAAAATCCAAACCAAGCCAGTGAAGGCGATCATAATGGGGACGTCCCAAAGTAAAAGTTGTCTCTGTGCCACGAGTGGCCGGATGATGCTTGATATCCCAAGCACGAGTAAAATGTTTAGCACGTTGCTGCCGAGCACATTTCCAAGGGCGATGTCAGCGTTACCTTTTGAAGCTGATATCAATGTAATGGCAAGTTCCGGGGCGCTCGTGCCCATCGCCACCAATGTCAGTCCGACAATCAGAGCTGGAACTCCAAAGGCCAGGGCCAGTCGTGACGCGGCGCTCACTAGTTTGTCGGCCCCAAGAGTAAGAATAACAATGCCACCAATCAGGGGTAAGATAATGCTTTCAATCATTTTAGCCTCTGAGTATACCAGTTTTATGGAAATTTGGATCGTAGTAACAGGCGCAACTTTGGGTGGTGCGCTAATCGCTTATTTGGTCGTTGAACGAAAAACTTCAAAAGATCGTCAGGCCTTGGTGAATGACCTTCAAGTAACGACTGAAAAGTTGAGTGCTTCGGAACAACGAGCTACCGAATTTAAAATGGAGCGAGACGAGAGTAGAGAGCGTTTGGAACAGACTCAGAAAGAGCTTTCCCAAGTTCAGGTCCGTTTTGAAAAAGAGCAAGAACTTGCTGCCCAACGACTCAAAGACTTTGAAACCGCGCAATCCCAATTATCCAACACCTTTAAGGCCCTTGCTGCCGATACTTTAAAATCTACCAATTCTAGTTTTATGGAACTTGCCCAAAATACCATGGCGAAGTTTCATGAATCAGCCAAAGGTGATCTCGAGAAGCGTCAGATTTCAATCACCAATTTAGTAAAGCCAGTACAAGACTCATTAAATAAATTCGATACTCGAATCCAAGAAATCGAAAAAGCACGTGTAGGTGCTTATGAGGGGATCTCTGAACAAGTCAAAAATCTTTTGGATGTTCATGGAAAGCTCCAGAGCGAACCCCAAAACCTTGTCAAAGCGTTGAGCAACCCCCGCGTCAGGGGCCGCTGGGGAGAGATCCAACTCAAACGAGTCGTTGAGCTTGCAGGCATGCTTGAGCACTGTGACTTTGAAGAACAGAAAACGGTTAACTCCGACGACGGCCAACTGAGGCCAGATATGCTTGTAAATCTGCCTCTTGGAAAATCGATTGTGGTGGACTCAAAAGCTCCCCTCTCCTCTTATTTAGCGGCAATGGAAACTTCGAACGAAGAAGAGAAGATGGCTCACTTGAAGCATCATGCTCGCCTTGTTCGCGGGCATGTGAACGATCTTGGAAAGAAAGCTTATTGGTCCCAGTTCCAGCATGCTCCGGAATTTGTTGTGATGTTCATCCCTGGAGATTCTTTCTACAATGCGGCTTTGGAGCACGATCCCGAGATCATTGAGTATGCGTTGAAGAACAATGTGATTTTAGCGACGCCATCCACGTTGATTGCGATATTAAAAGCTGTTTCTTATGGGTGGAGACAAGAAAAACTCGCGGCGAATGCTCAAGAAATTAGTCAGTTAGGTAAAACACTTTACAAACGAATCTATGACATGTCCTCGCACTTTTCAGGTGTTGGAAAAAATCTTACAAGAGCTGTTGATTCTTATAATAAGACCCTTGGCACTTTGGAGTCTCGAGTTCTAGTTAGTGCCCGAAAGTTTCATGAGCTTGCGGGAAATGATTCGAAAGAGGAATTGACCGTTGAGCCGGTTGACTCGGTCGCAAGGCTTGGAAATTCTCAAGAACCCTTTGATGGCGAAAATGAAGTTTAAGAGATAAACTTTTGAAATGGCTCAAAAAGCAACTGAGAAATCTCCTGACGACACCCAAACCGAATCTAGAAAATTAGTGATGCCCGATCAGATCAATGGTGGCGGCACCCTCTTTGGCGGACAAATGATGGCTTGGATCGACAAACTTGCGGCCATGACAGCTCAACGTCACGCCGAGAGCAATGTCGTAACAGCGAGTATCGATCAAATCAATTTTCTTGCTCCAGTCTACAAAGGCGATCACGTCATCATGAAGGGGCGCGTGGTTTATGTCGGTCGCAGTTCCATGGAGATCAGAGTCGATGTTGAAGCGGTGAACCCTATCAAGGGAACTTCTCATAAAACGACTCAAGCATTTCTCACATTTGTGGCACTAGATGACAATGGAAAACCTCGACCTGTTCCCAGGCTTAAGCTTGAAAATGAAAAAGACAAAGAGGCTTTTGGCTTTGCCAAAGAGCGCATTCAAATCCGCAAAGATTGGGCGAAAAAAGGTAAGTTTGTATGAAAAATCTATCCATTAGGTTCAGCACTTTTTTAATTCTAACCCTGACTTCTTTTTCTAGTTATGCAGAAGATCAACCCCATTCTGATGGAGCTTGGGATTTGGAGACCTTTGCAGGGTTTCGTTCCTATCCTCTTGGTGCCGGACTGGGAGTTGAGGGTGGTTATAGCGACTATTTGTGGGGACAAAAATCTTCTGATCCGTTGTCCTGGGGCTACCTAAGAATTGGTGGAATGTTTCAGACTTCAGGAGTCGTGAATAAGGGGGAAGTAAAGTTGTCTATTTATCCCATACCTATTGTTGGTGTGTGGATTGACTATCGAATGAGTCATAGGAGTTTGGACGAAATTCAGACTTTAAATTGCAGTTTATTGAAGTGTGATGGAAGTTTGAGTCGCACAAGAATCGGCGGCGAAGTAAAAGGCGCCTATTCTATCTTTTTCGTCAGATTGCAAACGAGCTATTCCTGGCTTGAACCCGAAGATTCATCGGGTGCTTATGCAGATGAATCCACTAATTTGCAAGTTCAGCGCGGTGGTGATCAAATGTTCACATGGAATATCGCTTTAGGCGGCCCCGTTCACAAAGATCTACAAGTGGCAGGATTCATTGAGAAAAATAAAATGCAAGAGGGCGGATTCTCCAACGTTTTGCGGGGACTTTATGTCCAAAATAGTTGGGGCAAACATATGGGTCGATTGGGAGCTGGATTGTATTCTTCAGATACATCACGGCTTCATGGCAGTATCTTTGCAAGCTACAGCTATCAGTTTTCCAAGGGCTTAGGCCTGTAAAATATTCTATTAAATCTTGGCAACCGCGAGAATTTAAGGGACAATAATAGATGTACGCCAAACAGTCCGCTCCGATGAGTTACGTTACGTTTTAAGTCCGTTTCTTCACAAGCACTGACCGCGTCCCAGGAGGAAACTTAACATGTCTCAAAACAAACTTTTCGTAGCTAACATCGCTTTTTCTGTGGATGATGATTCACTTCGTGATCACTTCTCTGCAGCTGGTGCTGTGCTTTCAGCGCGCGTGATCAGAGATCGCGACACTGGCCGTAGCCGTGGATTTGGTTTCGTTGAAATGGAAACTGATGATCTAGCTCAAGCAGCTATTGATCAGTTCAATGGAAAAGAATTCGACGGTCGTGAATTGACTGTCTCAGTTGCTAAGCCAAGAGGGTAGTAATGGTGGTTTCGCTTTGGCCTGCGGCCGGTTTTATGGCGGCTTCGCCTAGCTCAGCCACCTAGCCTTTGGCTAGACCCTAAAGCTTGTTTCCACGCGTCGGACGGGGGAACAAGCTTTCTTTGTTTGAGGTCGAAGAGTCCGAAGGCAAAGATGGCTGAAGCACAAAGCTCACCATCTTGATTGACCATCTCTTGCTTGAGATGCCCTACCTTCCCTTCGTAGTCCACTAAAGATGTTTGAATCTCAATAACATCACGTGCTTTGATCTCTTTTTTAAACTGCAAATTTACTTCCAGAATCACAGAGCCCTGACCAAGCTTTTGAATGGTTTTCATACCGTAACCACCTGAAGTGATGAGTTCCCAGCGGGCTTCTTCAAGTAACACCAAATAATTGGCGTTGTTGAGGTGCCCGTAAAAATCCAAATAGGTTTCTCGAATGATAACGCTGTATTTGTGCATGTAGGGAATATTTCACCAATAACGTCAACAATGCAAGGGCTTGATTAATTGAGGCTTTCGCCTTTCAATAATAAAAGGTATGCGACAAGCCAGAAACTTCATGACTCTCAATCCTCACGTTTTTAGCCTAGAAGACACGGTTCAAGATGTCACAGAAGGTTTTGTTCGCAAACATCTGACTTCGGCTCCAGTCGTCGACAAATACGGAAAGCTCGTGCATATGATATCAGAAGTGGCACTCATCAAAATTTTTGCCATTGATAAAATGTTGTTTGGCAATCAAGCGACATTGGACTCTCGCAAACAACTTTTGGATGTAGCAGACTCAGTTAACTTGAGTGACGGAGTTGATGTTGTTCTTAAACAACTTTTGAAGTCAAAACTCCACCGCATCGCAGTTATTGATAGTTCCGATAGACTCCAAGGTATCATTAGTCCGAAGGACATTCTCCGCACCCTGCAGGGGGATCAGAATCTAGCCTCTCAAAAAAACAGAGCTCAACTGGATGAGTCTCGCGACAAGATCCGAGAAGCTTTTAGCGAAGGCAAAAGTGTCGATGGTGTCCTAGACTACTACCAGCAGATCTATGAAAGTGCCCCGTATATGATTCACTCGGTGGATCATACTGGAGTGATCGTGGCGTGTAATAGGAAAATGCATGAAGAACTCGGATATCTTCCGGGAATGCTTGTTGGAAAAAAAATAGAAGATCTTTACAGCGAAGAATTTCATGAGGATGTCCGTGATTCTTTAAAGGTGCTTATTCAGGGCGGCGGCCCCATTACGGTCTTGTCTGAGATGAAGATGGCAAATAAAGGTTTAATGGCCGTAGAGGTTCAAAGCTCCGTATTTCTAGATTCCCATCAGAATGTTGCGGGGACAATCTCAGTGACGAGGCCTCTAAAGGAAAGTTTCACTGATATGCTCTCAAAAGATATGGAAAACATTTTACAAGAGTTTGAATGAAATGCTCAAATACAAATATATAGACTAGGAACCATCACCAAAAACTCTAATTGCCATGAGTTCTTGAATTTTCTTCATTGAATCTAAAATTTCTGCAGACTGTTTATCTCCAGTCTGTTTGATGAGCTCTAGAACTTTTTTGCGGGCACGCCCGAGTTCGGCCGCTACAGCGACTATTTCTAAGACCTGTTCTTCTTTGTATGGTTTCTCTAAAATATCGGTAGCGCCAAGGCGAAGAGCCTTGACCACATGTTTGAAATCCACGTATGCGCTTAGAATGACGACTGGTAAATCAGGGAAATAGCTGCGTAAGGAAGAAATCAATTCAAGTCCGGACATTTTAGGCATCGAAAGGTCGGTCACCAAAACATCGGGCAAATTGCCCTTTAGGGACTCATAAGCTTCTCTTGGGTCAGAAAAAGCTTTGACTTCGTAGATTCCTTCATGGCTCAGTAAGCTATTCAGATTGTCCAAGATATCGACTTCATCTTCAACAATAGCAATAGTATACTTAATCACAATAAGGAAAGAATACGGCAATTATCGGAAATAGCCAATATACCTACCAAAAAACTGATACAATAGGAAACGGAAGTGGAAATGAAGCAGAGGTGGACAATATACTTAGCCGGTGTTGACCAGATTCAATTTAGAATTTTTTCCAAAATCCTAAATGATCTTGTGTCTATATCGACGTTGTCGTTAGCTGATTTGGCCACAGAAACTTTCTCTAAAAGCAATTCGATTATTTTTGCAGACCTGCGGAAACATTCTGACTTTAGATTGAATTTGTTGTCTGGGCAGTGGCCTGAGCAACTCCGAGCGTACACGTGGATTTGGGGACCGGATGACTCCTATTACAGGCGCGAGTTTTATAAGCATGGACTGTTGTCGTATTTTCCAGAGGATTTTCATCCATTGGAATTGAGGTCGGCCGTTCTTGGAATGCTCTTAAATCAAAAAGCCATCGTTCCTAAATTGGACATAAAGTTACCGGGAGACTTGCGGCTGGACCCCTCCATGCAACAATTATATTATCAGAACAATAGCTGCGCTTTATCGTCGACCGAATTTCGAATTTTTAGTGTTCTCATCGGCGCTGAGAGTACATTTGTGTCCAGAAATGACATTCGAGACCGAGTCTGGGGAAAAGACTTTAATATCACGGTCAGGTCTATCGACTCTCACATATCAAGAATGCGTCGTAAGATCCCCGACGAGTTATTGACGATAGAGTCAGATCGTAACAATGGATACCACCTAAAGGTCAAATAAGCTCCTGTTTTCTTACTTGCTGTGGCCATTTGGCTACCGTAGAATTTTGTTATGACGATTCTCCCTTCTATGAAAAAATTTCTCCTTTCTTCGGCCATCCTTAGTTCTGGCTACGCAATTGCTGAAACAACTTTTAATGAAGTTTTACTTAAGGCTATGAAAGAGCTTCATCAGGGCGGTGGATATAGTGTAAAGAAGCCGGCAAGTGATTTGTTGAAAGCATCCATCCGTGTGGAGAAAGATAAGTTGGTTGTCGACATGACAGCTAAAGGACCAACCTACTGTTCGGGAGCAACTTACTTAGCTTTTTTAAAAGCAGTTGATAACGTAAATCTTAAGCTAGCCACGGGTGTGGCCTCTAGACTTCGCACGGTGGACGAAAATGAAAGATGGCTCGGTGATGGATACGGGCTTTGGGGACGTTGGAATGCTAACGGCCCAGGGACTGCCATGGTTGTCAAGGAGTTGGACCTGGGTGTTAATTTTCTGGATGATGATTTTTCTGAAGCTAAGGCCGGTGACTTCTTAAAAATCTTTTGGACAACTGCCGTTGGTAGAAAAGAGCGCGGTCACTCTGTTGTTTTTACTCGTGTGATCCCCGAAGGGGCGATTGGCCGACGGGTGAAACAAGTTTGCTATTGGAGTAGTCAAGGTACGGTTGGTATCGGCGAAGACTGTAAAGAACGAGATGAGCTTAAGAATATGATTTTCTCTCGTATCACCAAACCGTGGAACATCAACAAGGTTAAAAGTCTTCCCGCCAAAAACGACTATCTCGCTAGCCTTCTAAAAACAGAGTCTTCATTTGAAGAAGCTGTAAAAATGACCGGCACGTTGAAAAAATTCAAAACGAAATGATTTAAGTATTTGAGTCTGGAAGCTGACGAATCCACATGTTCATATCTTCCAGTCCTTCTCCGATTCGGCAAGATTGATGAACTTGTCCGCAATACTGAAAACCAAGCTTTTTAAAAAGTACGTTGATCCCGGGCACACGAGATCTGGAATACGTAAAAGCCGACTTATATCCCATTTCCTTAAGGTCTTGCATGAGGTCCAAAAGAATTGAAAACATCAATCCTTTTTTACGGTGAGCAGGGTCTGTCGCACAATCCGTGAGCTCAGCCGTTTGTGCTATTGAGACTAAATCAGCTGATGCACAAGCTATCATTTCACCGTTTTCCTTGATGTATCTAAAGGGCACGCCGTCTTCAATCTGCTTAAGAACATATTCAGGATTGTGACTGGGAGTTGGATAGTCGAAGAAAGTTTTGTCGATCAAATTCGCAATGTCTGCGGCATCCTCTGCCTTCGCGCGGCAGGTGGCTACATGAGGCTCGTCGCACATTTTTTCATCTTCAATTGCGTTGTGATTGATGATGATGGACGTCACTTTGGCAAATTCCTTCGGATTGGCCAGGCTATATCTACTGGCATCAAGGTTCAAAGTCAGAACTCCGCAATCGCGAGTGCCATTATAAAAATTAGGAAGGATTCCGGCGAGTGTGTAGCCGAATTTAACAAGCGGATCGACCAAGTCTTGATCTACCATGGTTAGAATTTTTCCTCGTTTTAGGCATGTAGCGGCCCCCGCGAGAAAGAAAGCAAGAGCTTGTGGGTCGGTAATTGTAGGGTGATCACAACGAATTCTATCAGAATGTGGGTCGTCCTGAAGTGTGATGTGAGCATCACCTAGTTTGAGTTGGAGATTTTCAGGGATTTGCACGACACGGGGACGTTAGCACACTTCGGAGTTTTTTTAAACCCATTGTCCTTCCTCAAAATAGCTATAGAATACAAATATGAGCAGTCAGGATGATTTTTTTTCTGAAATGCCAAGTTTTGATAGTTTTAATTCCGTATCAAAATTGGTTAATTATTCTCAAGTTCCTGAATCGTGGCTCATTTGGATTGCAGATATCAAAGGCTCAACTAAGGCTATTGAGGCAGGTCGCTATAAAGAAGTGAACCTACTTGGTGCTGCCTGTATCGCGGCCGCAACAAACACCCTGAAAGACAAAGAGATCCCGTATATTTTTGGTGGAGACGGAGCCACATTGTTAACTCCTGCGAAAGACTTTGATGTGTTAAAGGACGCGATGTCGCAATTGATATTGCTGGCAGATCAAGGCTTTAATTTGGAGCTTCGAGTTGGCGCGGTACCTGTCGAGGTACTTCTTTTCGCTGGGCACCCTATTTTTTTGGCCAAGCATCGACTGACTTCGGGAAAATATCTGAGTGCCATTTCTGGTGGGGGAATTTCTTATGCGGAGAAATTGATCAAAACCGAAGGTAATAAATTTCTCATCGAGAAAGCAAAAAATAGAAATAGAGATATGTTGGAAGGACTTTCTTGTCGATGGCAACCTATACAGGCTAGGAATGGTGTGATTACAACATTGATCATTGCTTCCCCAAATGTAGATGATTCCGATCTCATCTACCCCCATATTTTAAGTGGCTTAGAAAATATTTTGGAAGCAGAATTGGCTAGCGCCAATCCTTTGCTTAATGAGAAAAAGTACTATGATGGGTTTTTCAAAAATTTCAAATCAGATCTAAAGCTTTCTAAAAAAGTATTTAGCATTAAAACCTTCAAACGCATGATGGGATCAGTTCTTGCATTCCTAATTTTCAAATGGAAATTTAAATTTATACTGAGTGAGATGCAGCGGTATGAACAATCTTTGGCTTATCACTCAGATTTTCAGAAATTTGAAGGCTGTGTAAAGATGACCCTTGACTGCACTCCCGATCAAGTCGACAAGATCGAAGCCTTTTTGAATGAAGAGTTGCAAATGGGTAAAATCTTTTATGGCATTCAAAAGTCGAGCTCAACCTTGATGACCTGTTTCGTGGCAAGTACGGATGAGGGTCAGCACATCCATTTCGTTGACGCGTCTGATGGTGGGTACACTCTAGCGGCCAAGGGAATGAAGGCTCAGATGAAGGCTGCAGCTCAATAGTAGTAAGTTAAGGCATCTCTATAAAGAGATTTATATTACGACATTTCGATGGAAAACAAGGATTTAAATTGCTGGATCGTTTGTTTTAGTTCTTCTTTGGAGCTGGCTTGAATAAGGGCGTGGCCAACATCATTGCCCACCCCTTTTCTTTTCTCGACCAGATCACCCGATTGCACTTTGACTCGAATCTTTTTGATTTGTGGAATAGCTAGACGCAATTCTGAGAGATCTGAAACTTTGTGTACCGTGCCTTTGCCTGGGTGAAAAATCAAGCTAGCGCAATGGTGACTTGGCTCCTGGGGAAAGTCTTCGTGAGGCAATCCGAGCTCACAGTTCACCAAAAATTCCCAGAAATTATAGTTGTAACTTAGCTCCAGGGCTTCCATCAAGTAGCCACCAGGAGGGCGGCATGCGACCTCGCCAAACAACAAACCATTCTCGCTGTAGATGAATTCTAGGTGAGTCATGCCATCTTTGATGGATAGTTGTTCAATGACGTAAGCATTCAGAGCAAGAGTCTCTTTGATTTTTTTCTCGTGTATGGCATCTGTTTGCGAAAAACTTCCCGGAATATGATTCTCTTTTCCTAGAACTTCGTATTGAGTATGGTTGGTAAAGAGGATCTTGCCATCTTTCACAAAACTTTCGATGCTTCCTTCGGAGCCTGTGTAGATTTCCTCGAATAGGTAGTCTTCTGAGTTGCAGGCCGATAAATCAGATTCTTGATGAATCTTGATCTGCCCTCTCCCCCCGGAGGAACGTCTTAATTTGGCGAGGAAAGGAACCCCAAGTTTTGAGGACAGCGTTTGAAAGCATAGTTCGCTTCCATGCGGGGGCACGTAAAACTTCGTTTGCGTGACGGACTTCTTTGACCAAAATAGTTTGGAGTGTCCCTTGTCCACACTAAGCAGCAAGGTGCGATGGCACTTTGTGGGGAGTCCGAGCCAGGATCTTATTTTATTGGCATGAACAACAGATTCTTCGCTGCCCGCTAGCACGTGAGAAATCTTGTCTAGGTATTCTTTAGGGATCGAATTTAGAAAAATATTTTTCGAGAGAGGGAAGTCTTGTTGGATGCTAAAAAGACTCGCCTTGGCGTTGTGAATATCTTTCGTGTTCCAAATTCCAAAAGGAACTTCAAACTTGCTAAGCGCTTTGGCTAATCCCCTACGGTGGCCAAGAACAAGTACAAACATCTTGACCTCAATCTAAAGCAGTTTTTTCGCTATGACTAGGCGGATGGAATATAGCCGAAGGCTCCCACGTGCGCGGCAAAAGCTGCCAAGCGGCAGGTTTTGAAGTATCCGTGGTATGGGAGAAGGCCAATAACGGATGCTGTCGCATCCGGATCAACACGGGCATTCGCGTCGTTTCACTTTGCTCA
>CAZXHL010000064.1:0-13827 GCA_964640545.1 uncultured Bacteriovorax sp.
AGTTGAACCCTTCGCTTCAGAGATTAGGTTATGGATTGATAGGGCTAGGGAATATCAAGACAACTTGAAGAGTCTGGTGCAATCGACGTCTATTGTTCGAAAGCAGGCCGAAGTTCTCGAGTCTCATCTAAAGAAAACGACTCAGTATCCCACAGTCGTTCGTTTTCCCCAGCTAGTTCCCATGGGTGAGATGCCAGATGATTTCGTGGTGGATTGGGCGTCGGAAGAGTTTGTCAGTGAAAAATCTTTGAGAAATTTTATTGAGACACTAAAATCTTCAAATGCAGATCGTTTTAAGCAGGTTGGACGAGGCAGTCATAAAGAGTTTTGGTATATGGCCTCGAGGCACCATGAGCAGGCAATGCTACTTTATCAACTTGATATTTTTAGAACTGAAGTTGTAAAGTTTTCGGTAAAAGCACAATCAGATCGCCTGAAAAGAATGTCTCATGAGGTCGAGCAGCTACTTGCTAGAAGTGACGTTCAGCCTCCCAAGGATTACAAACTTGGATTTTTGCGGCAGGTGACTTTGAGTGAATTCGGCTACTACTTTGGAAAGCTACGAGAAATGGACGATATGGGGGCGGAGGCCACTTTAGATCTGAAGCTGAATGATATCATCGATCTCGGTGTGAATCCGGTTCTTCTAAGCCCTCAGAGGAAAGTGCTGCGATATTTGATGGCCTCTTCACCCGCGATCGTTTTTTCGGGTGTAGCTTATTGGTGGGGCGACGATGTCAGAGATGTCCTCAAGGCCAAGATGCTTAAGTTCCAGTCAGAAGAGGAACTGGTGCAGCGGCTTTCCAAAATTGAAAATGATGTAGAGTTTATGGACGAATTTTCCAAGGTTGTTCGTGCTCGTTTCGACGGGACCGAGGATGAACTTGGTATGATTCGTTTTGAGGATGAAGAGGCGGCCGCTGAATTTTCTAAGAAAGTACGTGCAGAACGTATGAAATATCTTGGAATGAGGCTTAAGAGTAAAATTAAAGAACATGAAATTTTATTCGGCCCTAAGACGGATTTCCCTGCCCCCGAAGACTCCGAATAACTATCTTTGAATGATGTTGAAGCCAATTTGGCGGATGCTTTGGTTTTCTACAATATTAGCACTGCAGGTAAAGGTGGGGAAACTCATGTTCTCTTTGGCTTTGACGGATTGGGTGCAAAAGACCCGATGCGGTGCAAATGTTTCGAGTTGAATCTGGAAGTAGGGTGGCCAAGGTGATGACTCGTTCGGGTGAATTGCAAAAATTTTGATGGCGCCGCGAAGCTTTTCATTGTTGTTATTCGAGCCAAATCTAGAACTTGCCGATTTTGCTTCTCCAGGGTGACTTGGGAGCATAACTTCAATGGCAACATATTCCGGTGAGAGATAGGCCTCTGCTAGGCTGCATTTGAGGGCTTCCGCCAATTCTTCAGGCTGTGTATCGGCGATACAAGTTCTACTCCAACTTTGTATCTCAAAGTGGAATTTATAGTTTGGATTCAGCTTTGCACTAGAGGAGGATGAGGGAAGTCCGCGGGCAGGTGCTACTACTGATAGCATTAGAACTAAGCGGACTACAGTGCTTCTCAGGAGAAGTTTGAGGACAATGCTTCCACCAAGAGTCGAGGACTTCATGCTTCATTCTACTAATCTACCCTTGAAAGTTCTGTCAAATTCGTGGCGATGACCGGCTATGGTTGTGGGCGAGGGTAGCCGATGAGACGGTAGATGAGAAAGAATTTTCATTGTAGGGCCCTGGGCATGGTTGGGGTACTTTGGGCATCGCAGGCTTTTGGCACAGAGGTGTCGCTACCTTCGGGTGATGTGTTTGAAAAGATACAGGTTGAAGGCGCAAGCTGTGCCGACTCTTCTCCTTATTACATTTACATTCGACATGGCGATCCCTCAAAATTGCTGATTCATTTTCAGGGGGGAGGCGCGTGTTGGAACAAGACCACTTGTTTTGGGCTCCCGCTTACTTCGCGTCGGGATCGTCCTGACTTCTATTCTAACTTTTATGTCGGGCCTCATCTCAGGGGCAACCCTTTTAACGAACATACCTATGTGTATCTGCCGTATTGCACGGGAGATCTTCATGCCGGCACTCATACGGCTCATTATGGTTCAAGAGAAATGAAGCATTGGGGGCGAATCAATGTAGATAAAGCCTTTAGCTGGATTGAGGCCAACAAAGATTCACTGGTTTCGAGAGCGGATGAGGTCAATGTGTATGGAGAGTCAGCAGGTGCTTTGGGTGCAATACTAAATTTAAATCGTGTGGAGCGCATCACGAAACCTTCAGCTCGGAAGCTATTGATCGCTGATTCGCCGGGACTACATTTCAATCAAAAGATTTGGGGCCGATTTTCTAAGCCATTTCTTCGAGATCTGGATGCGAGGTTGGAGCAAAGTGGAATGACCAGGTTTGATGAGTCTGGTCTATTGGCTCCTCAAATGAAAACTCTCTGCGAAAAGTATGATACTTGGAAGATAGGATTCTTGCAGGCTTCTCGGGATGTGGTGATGAGTTTGATTTTTGGTCGATTGAGTAGCTTCCGCCACTATTTTCGAGTGATGGGTCGAAATGGACTACACCGAACGTTATGGGATCCTACAGACAACTGTTCTTCTTGGATTCCCGACTCACCACTTCATATTTTCGGGACATATGCCTTGTCTTGGAATTCTCGTACCTGGGACGGGGTGAGTGCAGGCGAGTACATTCGCTCGCTTCAGCGTTCTGACCTGCTGTCATTACAGCCAAGCCATCATTAGTCTTTTTGATTTATCGTCCGCCGAGCATATCAAAAATTTGTCCGAGGATACTGCCTTCACCCTTGCGTTCGCCGCCGACCCTCGGGGCATTGGCGATCACTCGATCGGCAAGTCTTGAGAAGGGAAGGGATTGGATCCAAACCTTTCCATGCCCGCTGAGATTTGCGAGAAAGGCTCCCTCGCCTCCGAAAAACATCGAGCGCACGCCTTTTACGAACTCAATGTCGTATTCAATCCCTGGCCCAAAGGCCACCAGACAACCAGTGTCTACTTTTAGGGATTCGCCTTTAAGCTCTCGTTCAACAATGGTGCCTCCCGCATGCACAAAGGCTTTACCGTTACCTTCGAGTTTCTGAAGGATGAATCCTTCACCGCCGAAAAGCCCGACTCCGAAGCGTTTGGCGAAGGCAATGCTAAGCTTTGTTCCTTTGGCGGCACATAGAAATGAGTTCTTCTGGCAGACTAGCGGCCCGTCTAAAGTTGCTAAATCGATGGGAATGATCTTGCCAGGGTAGGGCGCCGCAAAGGCCACTCGTTGTTTGCCGGTACCTCGATTGGTGAAATGTGTGATGAACAAGGACTCCTTGGTTAGTAGTCTTTTGCCAATACTGAAGAAGGTGTCGATCATGCCTTCATTCGCCTGTGAGCCGTCTCCCATACGCGTTTCAAATTGGATGGGCGCATCCATATAAAGCATGGCGCCTGATTCTGCGATCACAGTCTCAGCGGGATCGAGTTCAATCTCAACGAGCTGCATATCGTCGCCTTCAATGATGTAATCAATTTCGTGAGAGTCTATAAGTGCCATGGCGAAATTCTACCCGCAACAGGCAGAAGTCGTCAAAACAACGCTATCGAATTTATTGGTGCGCTGGTTCTTCGACCGGTATCGCTCTTGGAATGTGGAGATTTGGTTTGGGTCCACAAAAATCATAAGGGTGGTTGAAGACATCGGGACCAAAGCCCTCCTTCTGGACCTTTAGCCGGACCAAGGGCACTCCGCCATCTTTGGGCTTTTGGAGTAGGGGCCATATGATGGTCTCGTGTTCAGATCTGTCGATGTTTCGTTTTCGTCTGCAGCCAGCAGAAACAGCACCTCTAAGTAGTTTTTTGGTTACAGGACCATGAGCCCCAATATCGGTGACGTGAGTCTCTGGAGAGTCATACACATCTTGACCTGTTTCGCAGGTGTTGAATAGTTTGTCATAAGTAGCTTCTGGATTTTTTGGGTCGATTTTCGGAAGGTGGATGTTGCGAGTGAATCCGTCATATTGATAAGCATCAAGACCGACTCTCCAGACATCACCGTTGCCATCATCAAGCGCACCGTCAGCGTAGCAAAAATAACCTGTCTTATCGCCTCGTCTTGCAGCCCCAATAGGGTAGTAACGCTGGAAAACAACACGTCCATCTTTGTCCGTTCCTTTTAAGATGCCCATGCGGTCATTGATTGACATCTCATCTGTCCAAGTTAACTCTTCGCTGGGGATGGTTTTGCATTGGAGTCGTTTGGAGAAGTCTTTATAGTCCATAGGTAGATCTGTAACTTTGACTCTACCATTGCATTTTAGGATGCGTGCAAAGTTGTTGTACTTGCCTCTAACCCGAGAAGTCCCAACCGTGGTGGAAGTTGTAAACTCAACTGTTTTACCGTCAGCACTGTACATGAGATTTTCATAGGCTGTGTTTACAATGTTGTAATCATAATCGGTACTCGACTTTTCGATGTGTTCATCGACCATAGTTTTTTCAATTGATTTTAGGTATTTGGAAAGGTCTCTAATGTTTTCGTTGTATTGTATGCTGTTGCTTCGGTCCACAATGTCTTCGAGAGGAATGTGTAACTGGCTTACGATTGTACTTGCTGCCAATGAATGTAAACTGATGAAGTAAACAAGTAGAGCGAATCTATCGCCAGTAGAATTTTTCATCTGCATTCATTATAGGTATACTTTAGTAGCTGTTTGATTAAGCTTTGATTAAGTATGCTATGAGGTATAAGCTCCTCCTCTGCATGAATTTCATTAGATGCCTCGTCAGGAGCGTTCTTAGCCCCATCCATATTTACACAGATGGTAGCCTTAAGGCAGGCAAGGGCGCTTGGGCTTTTGTGATCGTAAGAGGGGATAGGGTTATCCTGGAGTCATTTGGGGTAGGTAGAAATACCACGAGCAATCGTATGGAATTCCATGCAGCCATCGAGGCTGTTAAGCGTGTATCTGCCTTTAGGCGAATTCACCTTTTTACAGACTCCCGGGTTTTGCTTGAAGCCGTTGAAAAATTGGATGAGTGGCGATCTTTAGGATGGGTCAAAAAAAATTCTGCCCCTATTCCCAGCGTAGATCAAATGAAAGAACTGGATAGATTGATCAGAGGGCGAAGTATCCAGTGGAGCTGGGTTAGGGCTCATTCGGGAAACCCCTATAATGAGCGATGTGATCAACTATGTATCAAGGCTAGGGACTAGCGTGAGATGTGACCTATAACTTAGGCACAATGAAAAGCAGCCGTAATTTTAAGATTTGGTAAAATTTATACTTTAACTCGAACCACAACCTATCACTAAGGTAAGTTTTGGGTAGGGATGGAGGGGTGCGCTTTGCCTAAGTTAAAAGAGCTAATCGTATCGCTTGGTGTTCTTTGCCTTTCACTCCCTCTTGCTGCTCAGAATGCGAAAGAGCCTAAAGCAAATAAGTATTGTTTGAACCCCTATAATTCGAAGGCCAATAAATGGTGCCAGCCTCCTAAACCTACTTGGGCGAGTTGGATGAACAAAGGCAAGTTAAAATATCTCTACCGAGAAGGGTCTCAACTAAAGAAAATGCATGATGAAGCGTTGGCTTCAGTAAACTCACCCGAATTATCTAACTTAAACTTAAAGTCGAAAACCGTGGTCAAAGAAATATCCGGGTTGCCACTAGGTGTTCATCCTGTTGTGGTCGTGCCTAGCGATTTAGAATTGACGGATCAGTTGAGGGAGCGGGTCGCTTCGCGGCTTGATGTGATTATGAGGTCAGCGCAAGGGTTCTACTTTAAGAAAACAAAACTTTTTTTCCCGCTTTATCCAGCGGTGATTCGAAAATCAACAAGAACATTGGCTGAATGGCAAGAAATTCGAAGTAAAGCCGATTATTCCAACTATCAAGATGGCGAGTCGCTTTACTATGATGAATTGTGGAAAGAGTTTGATGTGAGAATTCTTATAGATAATCGAATCGTTCCCGTGGTTGGGTTGTACATGGGCGAAAGAAAATCTGTTGGCATAAACTTTGATGTTGTGCCAGCTGCAAATCGGCAGATGGTTACAGTGCCTCCGTTGACGGTTGGTATTGATTGCGATGAGGCTAAATTTGATGAGGGAAGAGTGTGCAACATGGCTAAAGGAGTTGCGATACATGAGTTAGGACATGCTTTTGGGTTGCTCAATTCTTGTGATGTCTATGATCAAGAAGATTGCGAAACTTCCGTCATGCATAACGAGTTTGATCCCAAGCGGATGAGGTTTCTTCCTCAGGATATAGCCATCTTAAAGAAGGAACCACTCCTAAATCTCGACAAAAACAATCCAGACGAAGTAGCCAGCCGCTCATCAAGGGAAGAAAGAAAAGGTAAATGATAAGCTGGGTGAAAATTAAATGAATGCAAAAAAAAATTATCGATCCGGAATGAGTATTATACAGGTTCTGATGGCATCGGTTATTGTGGCTGGTCTCGCTTTGCTTGTGGCCAAACTTGGTCAGAGTACCGCAAGATCCTCCCGACATGCGAGGGAAATTTCTGCGTTGATGTCGTTGCGTAATCGAATGGTTTCCGCTTCAAAAGACCCTATTGCTTGGGGAAAAAAACTCCGAAAGGCTTCGGAAAAGATTAAAAAGTGCATTCCTATTAAGTCGTCTGGAGATATTCCTTCCTGCCCTGGAAACAATTCATCAATTAAAAAAAATGACAAACAGCTCTCGGATTGGGCTAGTTCTAAATCTATTGCTTCAGTGGAGTTGGTAGATTTGGGAGGAGATCCATTGGCGGGGACGTTGGACGATCCACTGTATTTGGACAGCGATGGCGCGATCTGTAAATTTTCAGATCCTCAGAAACGTTGCCCACTCAAGAGTACAGGTTATCTGATTCGAGAGGGATCTGTCGACAATCCTGGAGCCATTGCATTTGTGTTAAAAGTCGAAAGAAATTTGAGTTCTGGAACCAGTGGTAAGTTGGCTTTAAAACCGATTTATGAGCGTATCAATATGGGATCCAGTTGGTATGATGAAGATGATTCCGACGGGGAATCTGATCCGAACGAAGATGAGAATTCTGACGAAAGCAGTTTTTCTTTGATGAGAAACGATTTGATTCAAATGAAGAGTAAGGCGGCAGCCAAGGAGAGCGGTGGAGACCGCAATATTGTTGTAGGGGCTCGGACTGTTAAGGCCAAGGGGATTCAGAGGGTGATCACTGTGCAGGCTGGGCTGAATGTTAGAGGTAGGAATCGCAATGCTAAGATTATAGTTAAAACTACTAACTTAGATACAGGAAAAGTCTCGGAAGCAACTGTGTTGAAGGCCAATGGTACGGCGGACGAGCAGACACTCTCTCAGGTTGGATCTGGAATGGCGATTATTCCTACAACCCCAGGCCAAAAATATGAACATAAGGTTCTTTTTAAGGCGGATGGATCCAAAGATGGAGATACCCAACTCACTAGTGATGGAAGCGTTCAGATACTCCTTCAAGATTTTGGAAGAAATAAATAGTCAATCAATTGAGTTATTCGGCATGTGATTGAATGTGGCCGATCTATTTACTGGATCGCACGTCATGCATTGCTTTGTTCATGTTGGGAGCATGTATGCCGGCTTCGAGCAGGTCAGAATAGAATTGATTTTGAACGGTTCTATAATCCGAGCTTAATGATTTAAACAAAATAGAATTTTCGTCACCTTGTGTCGCAGAGTCAGAGAGGTATATGCAGTGTGAGAACGAAGAGTCTTCTTTTTTACACAATGGAACTGAAGAGGGGATCTGATTTTTTTCAAGGCGTGTAATGGATCTGAGATCAAGTTGGGTTTGGAGAATGAGAGTGTACAAGCTCAGGTAGTTAGCATCGAGCGAGGGGCTCGATGTGTATTTGCTTTGTACGTGGTCGATGAATTTTTTTTGGTCTGCGGACGAAAGGCGCCTGAGGGTGAGCGGGCTAGGATTCTTACTGCCTCTACCTCTGCTTCTACCATTCTCTGGTCTTTGAGCTAGATCTGACTTGCTGTTGGTGGCTAGATTTGTGCGTCGCTGTTCTCGAAGAAGTTGAATCACTTGGCTTAGTTGTGTTTTGGCATCTTTTGATGCAATCAATAAAGCGGTCGCTTTGCGCGCGCGTTCGCTGCTGCTGTCGCCGTTTTTGAAGGTGTATGAGTAGACTATTTCATGCACGACGAGGCCTAGTTGGTTGTGTGTATCCATGGGGGTGTAGGATTGATTTTCATGCGTGTAAGTTTTGTCCCAAACCAAACTGTTGATGAAAATCACACCATTGCGATTGATAGCTCCTTGGCGGAGGAGTTTTTTATCAATAACTGTGATGGCATCGGGGATGTCGGTCAGAGGGGCATCGATCTTTTTCCACTCTGATCTGGAAAATTCTGAAAATAATATAGATTCGAGTTCGGGGTTCTCGGCCTTAATGCGATTGAGAAGGTTGGCAAGGCTTACAGCCAGCTCAGGATTTTGTTTAAAGATGGCACTGCGGGCGAGTATTGTTGCAAGACGTGATTCATTGTTATGCAAATACAGGTCAAAACAGAGATCCGGATTGAAGCAATGTTGTTTAAGATCCAGTTTTAGAGCTTGCACCACTTCTTTTGATGGGTTCCAGAGAGCTTCTCCTTTTTCTATTCCTGCCTCGACTAAGTCGAGCATGAAAATACCACCGTCTTTAAGAACGACATCACCCCCATTGCCTATAGTAGTACCTCCGGAGTTTGAGTTATTGGCAAAAGAACTTTGTTCAAAAATGAGACAAAGACCCAAAAGTAAAATTCTAAAAAAGAGTTGCATTTATATTTCCTTTCCATTGCTTAGGCTGAACATGAATGTAGAGAGTTGATAGATGTCTTTGCTTCCTTGAGAACTCTCTTGAGCAAGGTCAACAATTTTGCGTTGAGTTTCACGGATAAGGTGTACAGATTTTTTATAAGCTTCATCACTCAGGCAAATAGTGCAGCTTCTCATGTCACGTTTTTCGTAGGGCATGTAGTCGAGTTGTGAGAGACCTCTTTTAAGCATTCTTTCATGAAAACGTTGAACAAGAGAGTTGGGGGCGTCTCCCTCGTATTTTAATCGAGCTCCAGGAATGCGTTCATAGATGCCGCTTGGTAATTTACGAACGAATTCAATTTTTTCTAGTAGGTTGAGAGACTCTTGAATCATTTCAGGGGTGGTGGGCCAGCCTAAGCGTTTTGAAATCCATTCGTCTGCAGGCGGTCGTACATCAAGCATGAGACATTCAAACACGGCAACGTTAAGCCATGTCGATAAAAATTGCACAAGATGAAAAGCATCGAGTTCAACATGAGGTTCTGGTTTGAGTGGGTAAATGGAGTCCAAAATCAGCTGTTTCTGTTTGTCGGTCGGATTCGAAGAAAGGGCGAGTAGTCCTTCTAAATAGATGTTTTCTTTTTCGGAAAGGTTTAGAGCGGTCGAAACTTTTTTAATGAGCAGCAATGTCGGCTTGGTTTTGCGATTGAAAACGCGTGAGAGTAGGCTCGGATGTTCGATGCCAAGATCTCTTGCAAAAGATCGTAAGGAGTAAGCTGCATTTTTTTCAGATTTTTCTTTGAGTACTGCTTCTAAAAACTCAACAGGATCTAAGTAGTCGAACACACGCAAAGCAGTTTTCATATCATAAGTATATCTGTAATCATGAGTCACGTGGGCGAAATATGCTGGCAAAAAACATTATGCATTGCACGGTGTGGAACAATATTTTGATGAATGATCTCGAAAAATTTTTGTTCAAGCGCTTGTGCAAGGTGTTCTTATTGCTGCAACAGTAAAAGATTAATAATAACAAATATTTACAGCAAATACATCAGCTTAATGTGCCCTTAATTTGAGGGAGGGCCCGCAAATTGAGATTCTAGTCTTACAGGAGATCGAAATATGAAACAGAAGAAGCAAACCTTAAGTCTTATTATAATGTCTTTCAGTCTTAGTGCATGTGTGCAGATGCAAATTGTCACATCAAAAAAAGGAGACTTTGCTTCTTCGCTTGGTGGTGAAGCTTCGCGTTTTTCGAGCGAACTTTCGGCGGGAAGTCTTTCGGATATTGTGAACACAGATCGCTGTGTAGTGAGTTCTCGTAAGATCAACGGAGTTGAATGTCTCGGTCTAATTTATGACAATCTAGGAGATACTGACACGAAGAACGATTTAAAAATCGATTTGTTCCTGCCCCACAATGCAAGGGGCGCGCGTTTGCCGCTTGTTGTTCGAGTTCATTCGGGAGGATGGCAATCCGGCAATCGCACAACAGAGTGTGGAGATTCAACGCCTTTGGTGAATGAAGGATTCGCGGTCGCATGTGTTGAATATCGACTAACCCGCCAAAGTGGTAATCAGTTGGGTGAGTCGCATGCTGCTGTTAGTTTTCCTACTCCTATACAAGATGTGAAAACGGCCGTTCAGTGGCTACGCGCCAATGCGGGAGATGTATTAAATCCGAATCGTTTTGGAGCGCACGGACACTCGGCTGGCGGACACCTTGTGGCTCTCTTGGGAACAAGCGCCGGTGTTGCGGGGATAGAAGGGCGCATAGAGGGAATTTCTTCTTCTGTGCAAGCGGTTGTGGCGTCGGCTGTTTGGACGGACTGGAGTTTAGTTTTAGATGCGAACTGGATTGAGGGTAATTCTTCGGCTCACAGGGCTCGTGTGGCGATCGAAGCTCTACACGGGTTTTCGATGAGCGACCCCGCGGGTGCAAGTGTTCGTTCTCAGTCTAATCCTGTTACTCATGTAGACGCTAATGATCCTCCTTTTCTTCTTTTTCATGGGGATAAAGATGAGGTTGCTCATATAGGGGCAGGCCTTTTACTCTACGACACTCTTGTGCAGAAAAATGTTAATGCCACCATGAATGTCATTCCTGGAGGAGATCACTCTATGGCTAGCAAAGAAAGCAACGCATCGAATGCCGACGTCGTGGCATTCTTTAGAGAAATGTTGTCTATTGATAAAGCATTGGTTCCTGCGGCACCTACGAATCACGGGAGCACTCCTGCTTTGGCTCCACAAAATAATTCTCCTCAGCAACGTGCACCAGCTCAACAACGCACCACGCAAGAAGCTCCGAGGCGCACACAGCAACAGCAACGTGTCCCAGATCAACAGCGAACCACGCAAGAAGCTCAACGTTTGGAGCAAGAGCAGCAGCGTGCCGCTCAAGCAGCCCAACGACAGGCGCAAGAGCAACAACGTGCGGCTCAAGAAGCGCAACGTCGAGCTCAAGAACAACAACGTCGTCAACAACAAATTCTCGACGAGCGAGTCACGGTCTATCGTCTCTTTAATGGTCGGGATCATATGGATAGCGGCATTTGGGGAGAAGGTGGTTACGGAGTAGATTATTCGTATCAACTCTTTAAAAATAATGGTCCTGGACGAGTTGCAATTTATCGTTGCAATAATGTGAATCATGGCAATCACTTTCTTTCTCATCATCAATCTTGTGAAGGCAATGGTTATCTCGAAGGCTTGATGGGGTATGCACTTCGTAGTCACGATGGCAATACAAGACCTTTTTATCGCCTCTACAACCATCATTCGTGGGACAACATGAGTGGTTTTTCTTGGGGAGAAGGCGGCTACACGACTGAGTTTGTTCTTGGTTATGTGCCACGTTGATTTTAAATGACTATATTCTCAAACTAAATACTGACTTAACTTCGCAACTTGTAAGGATTGAGGTAAAATTTATGAGAATGGCATTTGTTTCAGATCGTTCAGGGTTTGGATTGGTTCAGGTTCTTGTCGCCGCAGCGTTGATTGCAGGGTTATCGTTGGTTGTCGTTCAACTTGGAAAAAGTGTGGGGATTCAGCAGCGCCGCTCAACGGATGTTGGGACCCTATCAAATATCCAGAGTAAGTTCGTGTTGAGCTCGGACAGCATACCCGCGTGGATTACACGCCAGAGAAGCAACTCTTCTCTTGTCGATCAGTGTCTACCAAATGATGGGCGCACGCCTGCTTGTCCTGGGACTCAGAGATCGGCTCTGGCGCGTCACGGAGATGTTCTAGCTGGAATAGGTTCGGCAGAAATCGTATCGCTTCCCTTGGTTGATGTTTTGGGGGTTCCACTTGCGGGGTCCGAAGGGCACCCGCATTTCTTGGGGCTTGCGGGAGTTCCATGCGGGACGGCAATCGGTGGGTGTACTTTTCAGTCGACTGGTTTTTTGGTTTGGGAGAACAGTCCTCGTGGGCCGACGAACGTAAAGTTTTTTGTCAAAGTCGAGCGCAATCCCTTCGCATTACAACCCGAGCAGACACCGTTTCGAGCGAGAATTTTTGATATGAATGTGGGGGATTTGTGGAAGCAAACCGATGCGTCTTCGTCTTGTGCGGTGGGGCAAATCGTTCGAGGTGTCGACGACACCGGGCGGGTGGTCTGTGATGACTTGCAGCTCCCCGATTTGAATTTTATCGGGCGCTGTGATCCGGGCCAGTTTTTGGTTGGATTTGAGAATAACACTCGGCTTTGCGGAGCTCCAAATATTCCTGCTCCAGTGGTAGCAGCCGCTCCGGTTCACCATCACCATCATGCGGCTCCATCTCCGCCGCCTCCTCCGGCAGCAGCTCCGCCTCCACCTCCAGAACCCCAATATTGTGGCGAGGCTCGCGCTAATTGCACTTTACAAAGTAGTCGTGGCGGCGGTGGTTGGGTGTGTACTCCCGAGAACGCGTTTGTCGCCAGTGGTTGTGCCAATATGTTTGGGGGATGCAACGGTGGGGCGAGTGTTCGTTGGATTAGCATGGAACCCTATAAACAAAAGTGGGAGTGTTGGAAGTAGCCTCACGTCCTCTTTGCGGAGATTTTGTTTTTTGAGAGTGTGAGAGGCTAAATTACGGCCAAGGTATCTTGGATGCTTTTTAAGAATGGATCTGAGCTGAGTTCGTTGGTCGTTGCTACGGTGATGTCGATACGTTGATCACCAATTGAGGGAGTCTTTTTGATTTCGTTAATGAGTTGGTAGATGTTAACGGTTTTTTCTTTACAAATTACAAGTAGATCGATGTCTCCCCCTCTGAGGTTGTCGTTGGTGCGGCTTCCGTAGAGATAAATTTCGATGAGGCTATGACCTAGGATGCCTTCAACAGACTTCCGGATATCATTGCGTTGTTTGGCGCTCAACCTCAAGACATGGCCTTTCTAACGTCCGCTATTAAAAACGGTGTTAGCAGCACGACATCTTTGAAGAGTTTTGATAAATCATTTTTGGTGTATTCATGGGCTATCTTATTGCGAAGTTCACGAATCTGCATCCAGCGATCGGCATCTGTTATGACGGCTGCTTTTTCTGCTTGATTGACAAAGTCTCGTAATTCTCCACGAAAAGCAGGATCAGCCATCATGATTCGAGTCCTAAGGTATTTGGAAAGAAAAATATCAGAAACTCTCGCAAATCGCGCCACAAAAGATTCCCAAGTTTCTAGAGTTTCAGGATCTAATTGTGCAGGTTCGTTTGATAAGCTCTGGATTTTTTTCCAGCTATATTCTAGGTAGTCTAGAGCCGAAAGGATTTCTGACTTTTGGGTTTCTAGGAGTTCTTTATATTTGGACATAGCCTCATTTAAATTATCAGAATTATTTCCGCCGGTCGAAGGGCAAGCCAGATAGAGTAAGAGGGCCAAGTTTTCGAACCTAAAAGCGAGTAGCGAAGCCGATGACTAGGTAAACGAGCTCAGGCGAGTTGACCATATGGAGCCGGAGGCTAGGTAAACGAGCTTAGGCGAGTTGACCATATGGTGGACCTGACAAGGATCGAACTTGCGACCTCCTGAATGCAAATCAGGCGCTC
>CAZXHL010000065.1:0-13715 GCA_964640545.1 uncultured Bacteriovorax sp.
GGCTATTCTTCCCTGCCGGAACTCGAGAAACTAACGGGAGCAAAGATTTCAAAGCTTCCCGTAAGCATAAGGATCGTACTTGAGTCGGTCCTAAGAAATGCCATCGGAAGCAACGGAATCAATGACTCTCATATCAATGCTCTCGCGAAGTGGAATGCAGCTAATCCTGCCTCCGAAGAGATTCCTTTCACTGTTTCTAGGATCGTTCTCCAAGACTTCACGGGCGTTCCATTGCTTGTTGACCTTGCCGCAATGAGAAATGCGATGGAAAAACTAGGCAAAGACCCCAAAGCCATCGAGCCTCTCGTTCCCGTGGACCTCGTGATCGACCACTCGGTTCAGGTCGACTACGCCGGTTCAGAAGACGCCTTCCAAAAAAACATGGAGCGCGAGTTTGAGCGAAACAAAGAGCGCTACGAATTCCTAAAATGGGGTCAAGACGCATTTGACACCTTCAAAGTCGTCCCTCCGGGCGTTGGAATCGTTCACCAAGTCAATCTCGAATACCTTGCCAAAGGTGTACTTAGCAAAAAAGTTGATGGCCAAGAGATTGTCTATCCTGACACACTCGTTGGAACTGACTCCCACACAACCATGATCAACGGACTCGGTGTCGTTGGTTGGGGTGTTGGTGGAATCGAAGCCGAAGCAGGAATGCTTGGGCAGCCGATCTACTTTCTCACTCCAGAAGTCATCGGCGTTCACCTCACAGGTCAACTTGCCGAAGGCGTAACCGCTACCGACATGACCTTGAAACTTGTGGAGATGCTTCGTCAAGCGAAGGTTGTTGGAAAATTCGTCGAATACTTTGGTCCAGGCGCAACGGCGCTCACCCTTGCTGACCGTGCGACTGTTGCGAACATGGCTCCTGAGTATGGTGCGACCATGGGCTTCTTTGGTATCGATGACGAAACCCTGAATTACCTCACGGGCACCGGAAGAAAGCCTGAGCAAGTGGCGCTTGTGGGCGACTACTACAAGGCTCAAGGTCTCTTCGGAATTCCTCAAAACAAAGGCGATGTGGAATACACCAAAGTTCTCGAACTTGATCTCTCCACAGTAAAACCTGGAGTGGCAGGACCAAAGCGCCCCCAAGATCACATCGACCTACCTAACTTGCCTGCGAAATTTGAAAAACTTTTCTCCGTTGCAAAAACAGATGGAGGCTTTGGACTCAATGAAGCTCAGCTCAATGCGACTTTTGAAGTTCAGGGCGCAGACAAGAAGCTAGAGCAAGGAAGCGTTTTGATCGCGGCCATCACAAGCTGCACAAACACATCTAACCCAAGTGTTATGATCGCGGCCGGCCTCGTGGCCCAACGTGCGGTTGAAAAAGGCATGAAAGTTTCTAACACTGTCAAAACCTCTCTCGCACCCGGCTCACGCGTTGTCACGAACTACCTTGATACGGCTGGACTCACAGAGCCTCTCAACAAGATCGGCTTCAACCTTGTTGGTTACGGATGCACCACTTGCATCGGGAACTCAGGCCCCCTCACTCAACCTCTTGAAGACGCGCTCGTTCAAAACGATTGGGTTGGAGCTAGCGTGCTTTCTGGAAATAGAAATTTTGAAGCGAGGGTTCATCCGAACATCAAAGCTAGTTTCTTAATGTCTCCTCCGCTTGTTGTGGCTTACGCTCTTGCGGGCAACGTTCGTAAAAACATTGCGACTGATTCTCTTGGCAAAGACAAAGACGGCAACGACGTCTTCCTCAAAGACCTTTGGCCAACCATGGACGAAATCAAAGAAGTGATGAAGCGCACCTTGAAGCCAGAAGTTTTCCAAAAGCTTTACTCAGATTTTGCCGAACAAAACCCAGCCTGGAATGGAATCGCATCCAGCACTGGTGAGCTGTACAAGTGGGAAGAGAAATCTACCTACATTCAAGAGCCTCCATTCTTTGATGGCGTAACTGAGACTGTTGGAACGATTCAGCCGATCAAAGGGGCACGCGCCCTTCTACTACTTGGCGACTCTGTAACGACAGACCATATCTCACCCGCAGGATCTTTCCGCAAAGATACACCTGCTGGCCAGTATCTCACCGAGCGTGGAGTAGAAGTTCGCGATTTCAACAGCTTTGGCTCACGCCGTGGAAACGACCGCATCATGACCAGAGGAACTTTCGCCAATGTTCGCGTAAAAAACCTCATGCTTGATGATGTTGAAGGTGGTTTCACACTCAACCTTCTGACAGATTCAAAATTACCAGTTCCTGTTTTCGACGCGGCTCAAGCCTACAAAGAGAAAAACATTCCTTTGGTTGTGATCGCAGGAAAAGAATACGGAACAGGAAGCTCACGTGACTGGGCCGCAAAAGGAACAGCACTACTCGGAGTGAAAGCCGTGATCTGCGAGAGCTTTGAAAGAATTCACAGATCGAACCTTGTTGGTATGGGCGTTTTGCCATGCTGTTTTGAAGAAGGCACTTCGGCGAAGACTCTTGGACTCGACGGAACCGAGACCTTCACCCTTCATGGCGTAGATGACAACATTAAGACTATGGCGAAGATCGAGCTCGAGATCACGAAGACTGATGGCTCATCCAAAAAGGTTCCAGTTATCGCAAGACTAGATACGCCAGTTGAAGTGGAATACTACCGACATGGTGGAATTTTGACATATGTCTTAAGGCAAATTGCAGCGAAAGCTTAGTAAAGAACTCAGAACGCACACTTTAAAGTGTGAAGTCAAAAAGGGTGCCAACTGCTTGGCACCCTTTTTGCTTTTCTACAGCCACGAAAGAGCCTTCTAGTCCTGCCGTTTCAAGACCGCCAAATTATCCATGGTCCTAACGGATTCTAAACCACATCTATGAAGCGATCTTCGTTACAATTTAGATATGCTTTTTTCGCTCCAGGGGCCCCGTAAATCTTTTCTTCTTTTCTGCCAAGTATTCGCAATCTTAGTCGTGGGAGCTTGTTCTACGAACAGCGGCATTCCACAAACAAAGATTGATGTGCATTCCGCAAGATCACCATCTTCTGTTCAACCTGTGGAAGACAGCAACTCGACCTACTTCAGCGGAAAAAAAGGGCGAGACAAGCCAGCACAAAGCACTCCCGTGGCCGCCAACAAAACCAGCGAAGAACAAAGCATTACAGTTTCACTTTCCCAAGTCGCCAAAGAGCTAAACATGTCAGTTACTGAACTTCGCGTTCAAGCCCATGAACTCAACAACTTTATTGCCCTCGGTCGATATCCCAACAAAAGCACATGCCCACGAAACATGAGATCTGACAGATCACTGTGCCGCCTCATCAAAGAATACAAAGAGCCTGTGGCACAAAGTGCCAACGAAGATGAAGAGCCCATGCCCAACACCAGATACTCCGGCGGCATTGTCCCGATTCGCCCTCAACACTTCGCCCAACAACAACGCATGCATTACGAGCGCCTCATGAAGTCCATCGCAAGACAACCCGCAGACCGAGTTCTTGCCTGGGTTCCAAGAATGACAAAAAATACAGGCTGCCCACGCAATCTTTCTGCAGCCGCCATCCGAAAACTCGAGAACCTTCTTCCCGACAGACGTGCTCGCCTTGCGATGGAGAAATTATACGACCATGCATCCATCTGCCTTCAACCAAAAGATGCCGGCTATCACCCCACTCATTTCAGACAAGCCCTACTACGAAATCTTTGGGGTCGCTCCAAAGAAGCTAGAGCCTCCATCAATCGTGCGGCCCTATCTCGAATGAATGGGCTTACGGAAGCCAGAACCCTCTACTGGGCAGGTAAGCTCCAAGTAAGAAAAACAGCTCGCAATCAATACTGGAAAAAACTCGTCGTCACCCACCCCCTCACTCACCATGCTCTTCAGGTTTGGAGCAAGATGTCGGTAGATCCGCATCAGATTTTTTCATCAAGACCGGTTCATGAACTTCAACGCTCAGCCCACAACGGCAATCCGCACCTCGACATCGCCCTCAGATGGCTTGAGGCCCTCTATCTGATCGACAAGAAATCAGGCGCACAACGTCTGGGAAATTGGATCATGGAGAAATACGCGGACAATATGAGTGCCTCAAATATGATGTACGTGTCAGCGATGAAGTCTTCACAGAACACTCCGCTCAATGCCATTATCTTTCTGACAAGACGAGCAAAGGCGGACCCCAATTTCATCAACGATCAAACCTTGAGAATGCTATTTCCTCGCCCATACCTCGAAGTTTTCGCCAAGCACTCTGGAGACCTAGACACCTTTCTGTTGATGTCAATTGCACGGCAGGAGTCCGGCTTCAATCCTAAGGCTAAATCACACGCAAATGCCCAAGGACTTCTTCAGCTTCTTCCAAGCACAGCAAGACAGCTAGCCGGAGGACGAAATCAAAACCTCTACAACAAGCACACCAACGTAAGGCTTGGGGTGAAGTATCTCGACAAACAAATCAAGAGATTCAACAGCGTTGAGCTAGCTCTCGCAGCCTACAACGCAGGTCCCTCACGAGTTCCAACATGGAAGCGCAGATACCCCACCAAAGACGTCGAGTTATTCATGGATCTCATTCCATTTAAAGAAACTAGAAATTATGTGAGCCTTATCGTCCGAAACAACTTTTGGTACGAAAAGCTCTATAGAAAAGACGTTGATAGCCTAAAGTACGAGAAAGGCCGCAAAACGCGAAGCTTCCTCGTTGGCCAACTTCTTAGAAGCAATTCTGGAAAAGCGACCTTTTAACTTTCAAATTGAAGCACGGACGAAGTTTCTAGACGCTATTTCTTTTCCAGCTTAAAGAGGGCCGTGTTTCCGAAACCGTCTTGATAAGCTGTAAAATAAAGCGCACCGTTGAAGCTGGTAAAGTTGGTGGGATCATCGCTTCCCGATGGGACGATATTGCTCACCTGCTGAAAGATGCTATTAGCCTCATCATAACGAAACAGCTTGTAGGCATTCAACCCGACACTAGGTGAGGCCACTATATACAAATCTCCGTCCCAGGAAGTCATACGAGCAATGTTGTCACTTTGGCTAGATCCTAGAAAATCAGAGACCTGCCTCACCGTTGAGGTGCTCGGATCATATTCGTGTAGTTTAAAATTGTTGGCACCACTACGATCATTTACAAAATAAAGCTTTCCACCATGGCTCAGGAACTTATCCGTTCCTTCATCATCATTAGTTGGGCGGTTGGCGACTATCTGAGTGAACGTATCATCATCGTTCATCGCGTAGGCTTTATATCGTCCTGATGAGTTTTTGGATGCCATGTAAATTTTATCTCCCACGACAGTTACTGCTCTGATGGCATCATCTACACCATTGTTGTTTCGAAAGTTAACAAGCTGATCCACCTGACCATCTGTGGTGTTGATCTTCATCCATTTTAACTTGGCATTGTCACTTCGACCTCGGAAATACAATTCGTTATTGAAGTATTTCATGTGAGCGATATCATCATTATTTGAAGCTCTTAGATTAGTGACCTGGTCGATAGATTCGTCTGCATTCATCCTGTAGAGCTTCGTCTTGTTGAGAGGATCTCTCGCCACAAAATACATCGCATTCTCATTTGTGTGAGTGATCATCGACTGGGGGTAATCGTGTTTAGACGTATTGGCATAAGTATTACTCAGTAGAGTTACGTTCCCATTAGAATCCATTGACACTAGCTTAGTCAGACTCTTCCCAGTACTGTAACTGGGGAAATAGGCTTTTCCGTTGAACACTCGCATGCTAGGCGCAACAGCAACACTCACATCATCTGTACCTGTGCCGCGAATGTTGTATTCCTGAGTCACATTTCCTGATGTGTCTACAGAAAAAAGTTTGTACTTATTGCTTTGGCTCTTTGAATAATACCAAAGCTTATTGTTGTAGACACCAATGATATCTGAAGCATCTGTCCCGGATGGATAGGTATCCGATACCTGGGTGACAACAAACTTTGTGACCGATATACCGTTACTATCTACGAACTCATCATTGATTATCACGGACTCACCCCCGCTGGATGGTGAATCGACAAGATCGAAAAAATCCAAGGTAAAGGCGGTAAAGTTGCAAACGATATTTGCAAAAGACCCCAAAGTAGAGCAAGTAGAGGAAATAGAACTGTTCCTTGTAACTGTGATATTGGCTTCGAAAGTGTTGTCCGTTAGGTTGTTATACCCAACGCCCGAAGTGCTCTCTGCGACTCCACCGTGAGCCACACTAGAACCTCCCGCAACACTTGCCAAAAGGCTGCTTGTGTCCGTGACCTTTTGGCTACTCGTCGTCGGAGTTAGGGTCATAAGTTCATTTGGAGTCACTGGTGCTTCCGATGATGTGTAAGCAATCACGAGCTCCTTATTCGCAGCTATAGTCAGCGAAGGTGATTTGTTGTCGATGGCGATACTTGTAATACTGATTGCAGGCGACGCAATCGAAGCCTTAATAACTTTTGTTCCTGCCCCTGAGAAACCAAATCCTGATCCCGAAAAATCTGCAACTCCATTTATGGCGTTGATCTGAGTTGTCCCGACAGTTCCGGTTCCTCCGGTCGAAGAAGCATCAGCGCTAAGAGTTACCTGGGCGCTGCTAGTCGTCGTATTTCCAGCCGCATCCTTGATGTAGACAATAGGAGCAGGCAAAAGCTCAAATCCAGCATAGGATTCTGGAGTGCCTGCACTCCAATTTGATGAGAAAATCAACCCTGCTGGTGCACCTGGCTGAACAGTGACCGTGGGTCTCGTTCCAGAAAAAATTGCACCATCAATACTCGCCGTAATATCCAATACACCCGCCGTGACACCCGTAAACTGGGCTGTATAAGTTCCATCATTGTTATCTATCGCGGGTACAGTATTTTGATTGGGAATCCAGCTGCCCGTTCCATTTCCTGAGGCTGACAGTTTAGAAAATTTCACCTCAGCCCCGCCAATGCCCATCAAATTTCCATCGCGATCCTTCGATTCCAAAGTCACCGTGATCGTATCTCCCGAGACAACGCTCGAAGCACTCACTGAAATTTCAGATTGGACCGGAGAAGGAGACACTGCTGAAACACCTGCAGCCAAAAATGTTGTATCCGCCTGGAAAGGAAAGCTTTGACTTACTCCCTTTGCATAGCTCGCATAAATTGAAATAGAAAAGCTCCCAACCGATCCGGCGGCAAAGCTCAGACTTAGCTGACAACTGGTTTTGGCAGCTAGAGTTTCTGGGGCTTCGGGACAGTTAGTATTTGTAAGAGTAAACTCACTATCCCCGTTTACAACAAATTCTTCAATCGAAGTCTCGAACGAGCTTAAATTGCTAACTGTAATACTTTTTGAGATCGGCAAAGCGCCTATTGAAATAGAGCCAAAGTCAAAACTTGAGGCTGTAAATGTTAGTGTCGACCCCGATACTTCAGCTATCCCAGCATCTGGATCACCAAACCCATCAACATCAAGAAGTCCTTTACAGGAAGAAACAGAAAAGCACAGCATCATAATGCTTAACGATCTAATTAGACTTCCAATAATTTTGCCGTTCAACAATTTCTACTCCTTCCCTTATTATCCAAGACTTCACTCATTCCAAAGTGTTGTGACTCCGCCATATATATTGCTTTGTTAAGCTTGTATTAAAAACTCCATGCCCCCCCCAACCTTGCATTAAAAGGTATTGAGGTACGATTATCTAAAACTAGTAAGCCCAAGCCTAACTCGGCGATGACATCCACATTTGAAATTCTAAAAAGTTCCATTCCCAAGCTGATAGAGAACCCAGTTGCGGGAAAGACTTGTGTCGTTCCATTCAAAAGATATTGTTCAAAGCTACCCATCAGATAGACAAGTTTCTTCCTCGACCCTGTGACAGAGATCATGGGGCGACCAGCGAATTCATAAATCTTGTTTTCCTTTGTAAATGATCCGTTGAGTGCCCAATATACCGAAGACCGAAAAGAGCTATACAAAGCAGCCAGGCCCTGATCAATCGTCAGGCCCTGGGCCATAGAAATTCCAATTCCCAACTTGCGATCAACGGCATAGCGAATCGAAAAGTTTGGGCCCATTCCTGATAGAGACGAAGCACCACTAAAGTAGCTATACTCTGTCGTCAACGCGACTTGCACCCTCTTCGACTCCGAACTAACCTTGAGACTCTCCTGGGCCATAGCCGGAAAGGCCAACCCTATGAACATCCCCAGTGACGTTTTTAGCCCCATTAGGCGGCAGCCTTCTTGGAACTATTCTGATTGGAATCCGAAACTCTTCCCCTAATATCTTCGTAAACTTCAGAGAAAATGTGGCTCGATTTCGATCCAGCACTCTTGAGCAGGTAGGCCTCAACAAGCTTAGATTTGGATTCCGGCAGGTCCTTCAGAACCCAGTCAAGAAAGGGCTTAGGTCCAGTTAAAGATGAAGCTATTTCTTGAGCAGAATACTTCCTCCAAATATCCGCTCTAGCTTCAGCACCAAGCTTCATAATCCAAATCCAAGTTTTATAGTAGTGTACATGTCCCCCATGAATCGACTGAATGTTTCTAAAAAGATAGGCTTCGTCCGAAGAATTGAGTTCGATTAAAGGTTCGGACGAAGGCAACTTTCTGAACGTACTTTTTGCAGCGGGAGGCTCAATATTTGTCGCCTTCAATGGAGACTCTAGAATCTTAATTCTTTCCTCCAAAGCAAGAGAAAGGTTTTTCTTCCTCATAGGACTAAGGACATGATAACCCTGAGGTGCCCCCCTCAACCATTTTGCGACATCCTCCTGCGACGTCCAAAAGAATGACTTGGGCGCGGCATAATAAGGATGTTGGTGAAAAGTTGAAGGCACTGGATCGACTGACACAATATAATCAAAAAAGCTGCTATCAACTTTTTGTGAGTTAATCAGGCCTGCCCTTCTGTCACCACGAAGCCCACGCCAAACATAAGAAGCATAAGCATCTTCCTCGCACCAATAAGCATCTGAGAATATTGCTTCAAGACTTTCCAGACTTAAAGAATCAAAGTCATCAATCGTAGATCCCATACCGTGAGCAGAAAAACTTGTAGGTACCTGGAATCCATTCTCTCTCTTTTCTTGGATTCGAGGTTCAGCGATATATTGTCCCCCGCTTTCCACAGCTCCCGAAAAGGCCTTCGAAACCAACTGTCCCAATGATGCAAGAGATGTGGTAATTCCACTTCGGAGTATCCACGCGATGCCTGAAAAGACTAGTGCTAACAAGGCAAAGCTGCCTAGAAAGTAAGGGAAAAGCCTATCTCCCAAATAGCTTGCAGAACCTTCAACAAGATCTTTCGTCTTCTCTCTCTCACTTTGTGCCAGCTTAACTTCAAGAGCCTTCCGACTAGCCTTAGCCCCCAAAATTGACTCTGGTAGCTTTTTATATCGAATCCTAAGATCAGAATTTCCAAGCTTAAGACCTTGTCTCAAGAAACCATCAACATCCTTTGGGAACGGGTCCAACTCCGTATAAACTGACATTTCAATAATGCTATTCTTGATTTCAATTTCGGTGTTCCTATCCAGCAGCATGCCAACACCAGGAAGTAAAATTTTCTTTTTCGAAGAAAGCAATTTTACCTGAACAAGAGCATTTGGATCTAGCTCCGAAAGAATTCCCTTTGCTCGCTGCTCAATAGCTGCCTCAGCAGAACTCAATCTATCGATGGTGCTTTCCTGCGAATAGGCTAGCGGACTCAAAAAAGTCCAAGAAATGATGAATGTTAGAATTAAATTTCTTATCATATCGTTACCCACTGAATCTCCATGCTAAGAGATCTCACATTTCTTTGGTAAAAGCTGCTTGCCTTCACACTAAGCTGCTGCTCCGGGAACCCTAGTTCCCTCAATTTCTTCAAAGCCTGTAGAGCGCGTATCGCACTAAGATCGAAATTGTCTCCAACGAGCGGAGTTTTGTGCCGTAAAGTTGAATCATCAGAATGTCCCACGATAGTAATATGCATGTTCGTCCGGTCTTCACCGAGTGCTTCGTATATGGAAAGAATGTCTTTACCGAGCTCCTCGCTAATGAGGAACTGCCCAGCAGAAAAAATATTAGGCTGAAACTGTAAGGTTATTTTTTTACTCTCCTCAGAAATCTCAAATCCCGAGAGGCTTGGCAGCCGATTGAGAACTTCCGCATATCCAGCATGAAGCCCCTTGGTGACTCCAATCGTTGCATTATTCGACTGCGGCTCTCTGGAGTTCTGACCGTTAGCTGTAGATTGTCCTCCTGTGACTCGCTGAAGATTTAGAGCCACACTCTTTAGAATATTGTCTTGCTCCGACTTTTCATCAAAACTTGAGAAAACCACAAAAAATGCCAGAAGCACTAGAAGTAGATCGGCATAAGATACCGCCCAAACCGATTCCTCATGAGGGATCGCGAGCGTCTTTGAACGTTGCACCCTCGGAAGACTTCTTGCTGACTTGGTGTTAGGCGACGTCACGATGCCCCACTTCTTGCTTGATCAGCAATTCTGGCTCACCTCGATTTACCAGCAACAAAACCTCATAAAGATCGGTAAGAACCTCTTTTCTCCTCGAATGGAGAAGATTCAATCGATCCGAAAGTGGCATCACTATGGCGTGCGCAATGGTCAATCCGAAAAAAGTAGCTGTCATCGCCATGGCCAAAGATGGCCCAAGGGAATCACGGCTTCCTTCTGCGAGATTGGCAAAAAGAGTTACAACACCCATCACCGTTCCAATCATTCCAAGAGCTGGAGGGTATTTCCCGAGATGACGAAGAACAAGAGCTGCGTCTGCATATTCTTTCTCTAACTTATCTCGTTTCTGAGACATCAAGACCACAAAGACCTCAGGGTCGACTCCTTGGGACATAAGTTGTTCAGCGTAATTAACAATTTTTTCCTTCGATGCGTGACTCAACTGTTTGGTTTTCGAAAGTTCGATAAGATCTTGCTCGGATTGAGCTAGCACGTCATTCTCATCTTTAATCTCGGCTAGCTTGTGAAATAAGTTCTTGATTGCTCTAGGAGAATTCGCCAGAAACAGGACCGCACAAGTTCCGCCAAGTGTAATCGCAATGGCATGAATGTTAAAAAAGAAATGCGCGCTTCCACTTTCTGAGCTCATAAAGATTGAGACCCCAAAGACAACAACACCAATTAAAAGAGTTAACATATTATTGCTCCCCCGTTTTCATATTCAGCTCAGCAGCAAGCTGCTTCACTTCTGCGTTGTCAGGAAAGCTTTTCATAGCCTCTTTCAAATCACTTTTTGCGGCATCAGTCTTACCTCCGACAAAAAAGGCTGATGCTCTCACTAGTTTGAAAAATGCAACATCCGGATTTTCGCTTACTAGTCGCTCCGCTTTTGCGATAGCTGCTTCCGAATTTCCAGAGGATAAATCTGCCTTGATTTCGGAGATCTGAATAAGGCTTGCGTCCAACTTGTTTGAGAGAGCTTGCTTCATTTTTTCATTCGGCCAATCAGCCGTGGGAGCAAGTGAAACATTGATCTCGGAAGAATCCCCAGAATTTGGCAAGAAATAAACAGGAACTCTTCCCGTCGCAGAAACCAGGTAACTTCTTGAACTATCATCGACAACGAAGACCTCGCCCGCTTTAAAGTTTCCTTTAACAGCTAGGGTTTCAGCATCGCGTACTTCCGCATCATGTCCAAAAACAAAACGACTTTCCGCAAACACCAAACTCGGCATCAAGGTGTAAAAAGCGAATACAATTAGGCATCGATTGAGAAAGCTCATGACCAACGTTTCGACAGAATGTTAAGAAAAATTTAATTGCTACTTTGCAACATTTTCCAAATATCAGGAACTTAAACAAATCATGGCGCGCCGCGCATCTCCCATTGAGAAATCTTCTTAAACAAATACCCTGCTCCGTAAAGCACTAAGCCCGTTAGCAGCAAGCAGACAATGCGAACACCCGACGCGGCATGAGAGGCATCGTAGAGTAGCGCCTTGCCAGCGACGGCAAGCAAAATGAGCGTTGATGATTTCGACAAGCCGATGTCCCTATTTCGATAGCCGAGTCCAAGTACTGCGATAGCATAAACCCCCCATGCACCTGTGACGGCAAGACTTCCAAAATCCGATACAAGCCTGAAGGACAAAGAGACCGCAAGAATATGAAGTCCCCACAGGAATAGATTCTTTCTTGAGTCCTGATTCTCCGCTGCACTCGATCTTGTGTAGTAAATTGCGCCAAGAATTAGCACTGAGAGTCCAGATATAATCTGATTCCAATTTTTGGCCCCCTCCAGCAAGAGACTATTCACCATAGAAAGCCATTCAAAAAACGCAAGTGAAGCGAGTAGAAGCTTCACGGGAAATTGAATCTTAAGTCCCTTTTCATTGGCTATGTAATAGAAAACAATTGAAGCGGGAAGCAACCATGTCTTGGCTCCAAAAGGCAGCAAGGTCAAATAGCCACTATGAAAAAGCGTGATGCAGAGAAAAGCTTGAATCATGGATTTGCTGCTTAGAGCGTCTATGCTTCTCAATTGCGCTTCGGCTTTGTAATATAAGGCATAGAGCGAACCAGCAAAAAGCAATCCGTATATTGGTGCGATTCTGTCGGCTAGAAATGAACCGATGTTTGGCTCAAATTTGTAACCAAGCATAGACACATAGTTAAAAGTTATCGCATAGAAAAAGCATAGAAGTGGAAAGAACAACCACACTTCTTTTTTACTTAGAGGTGAGTGGTTAGAAACTGAATATCGAAAGACTCCGCCCGCAAAAAATACGAACTGTGCAACGAGAGTCCCCAGCACTCCAAATATTTCTATCAATTCAGACTGGCGACTTACCTGGCATAGGGCACTGTAGATTCCAAGCCCCATGTAACAAGACAAGAGCGAGAGTGTGCGCGATTCGAGCTCGATAGCAACAAACGAAAACACGGCACTCCAAGCAATGAAATAGAAGGCCAATGTCATGGGTCCATCTAATTGCTGAGTGAAAATGAGTGGACAGATATAGGTTCCAACACTGGCGACAAAGGCGAAAATGTCACTTCGGTGATAGTTAAACAAAGCTAGCGTCACGCCCGAGGCAGCAAAAGTTAAAAGAATAGAAACAAAGGGAGTTGTGGTTTCAAAAAACAAGGCTCCTGCATACGACGTTAAATAGATAATGATGCAACCTGCAGCGGACAAATATGAGCGATAAGCGGAATCAATCTTGTCGAAAAACCTACCCGCTAGACATAGAACAACCCCCAAGACCATTGACAATCCAAATTGCCTAAAAGGAGTTAGCCATCCCGAATTTACAGCAAGCTTGATCGTGAAGGCCGAGGCCAAGACAAAGCAGACAACAGCTGTAACAGCGAGCAAGTTACTTGAGCCCTGGAAGTTTTGTTGCTTCTGGGAGGGCCTAGGCTCTTGATAGGCATGCACTTTGGGAGTGTGAATCACACCCGCGCCTTCGGCTGCTGGAGTCGTTTTCACCTCCGGCCCTGAGGGCGCAGCTAGATCTAGCTTTGACTCAATAGTCTTCAGGCGAGTTTCGATGGCATTCAACTTTTGTAAAACAAATTCAGGCGTCATGGATTTAGATTATCCGGTGCCAGAAAAATCGCAATAACTTCAGGCTAGATTAAACTTTTCTCTCGGATCTGCCTGTTCCCTCAAACTACTGCTAGGTCTTCCGAGATCCTTAAGCTAGCATAGCGCCATGAACGCCCACGACTGGATCCTTGTTGCGATCGCCTATGCCTCCGAAGTGCTAGGCACGATTAGCGGGTTTGGGTCATCAACGTTTTTCATCCCTTCGGCCCTCTTCTTCGAAAGCTTTTATTTT
>CAZXHL010000066.1:0-13706 GCA_964640545.1 uncultured Bacteriovorax sp.
TTCTATCTCACAAAGAAAGTAACTTGGTCTATCACGCCTTGATTCTTGTCTTTTAAAACCACCGTGTGCTTGCCACGGTGTAGAATCTTTAATCTCGCCCCGGAACCAGATGTTGCAAGTCTTTTGCCATCAAGCTCCCAAATAGCTTCGTCCACGACACCCTCATACTCCAAAAGAATCTGTTGTAAATGAGCAGGAATATCTGGATCAAGTGCAATAAAGGCACCGGCAGTTGGATAAGTAATCTTTGATTGCCGGTTCTCGGTGCCATCAGGCAAACTCTGCGGATCAAACTTTACGAGTTCAGTCCCAAGAGTATATGAAGGCTCGATGATTTGTAAATAATCCATAATGGACCGCCACAGAGGACCCGCACCCTGCAAACTACTCACACTCCAACTTGAAGAACCATCAAAATTTCCAGCCCAAGTTGCCACTGTGAAGTGTTCACTGAAACCGACGCACCAGCTATCTCTCATATCCTGACTAGTTCCAGTCTTCACCGCTGAGACGTAAGGAGTATCGAGCAATGAATCCCCTCCAAAACCAAGAATTCGATTTTGCCGGTCTGACAGGATCTTCTTAATGGCTAGAGCCGTCTCCTTAGAATACACGGGGACGAATTCCGAAGTTTGAGTGGCCACAAACTTTGAAAGAGAATACTCACCATCATTAGCAAAGCTTCTGTAGGCATCAGCTAGCTGCCTCAGGCTTACATCTGCAGATCCAAGTGCCAAAGAAGGACCATAAAACTCAGCTTCACGCAATTTAAAGTTCATGAGTTCCATTTTTCCGAGCACTGTCTCAATGCCAACAAGATCCAATATTTTTACGGCCGGAACATTTAACGAAGATCCTAAAGCTTCTTGAACGGATACCAATCCATGAAACTGATTGTCAAAATTACTAGGTCGATAGACACCGCCCATAGAAATGAGAAACTCCGCCGAAGAATCGTCGATGTGATCCTTTGGCTTAAGGATGTCATTATCAAAAGCGGTAGCAAAGATCATAGGCTTTAAAGTCGACCCAGCTTGCCTCAATGCTTCAACACCATTGACATGCTTTGCGGACGCATCTTCCCCCGCACTACCCACATAAGCCCAAATCTCTCCGGTTTTGTTGTGGATCACAATGGCTGAGTAATCATTAACATTTCTATCTTTTAATCTAGTCAGGTTCTCTTTGATTTTTCGCGAAATAAATGACTGCAGACCCAGGTCTAAAGTAGATCGAACGACTCCTCGTCCTTTTCTAGGAAAGTGTAGTGCTACCTGCGGGCTCCACTCCCCATGAAACGGTTTGGAAACTCGGATACCAGCAAGACTTAAATCATCCGGACAAGGAAAGGAGGAGTCTAAGTCTTTTGAGATTTTGCAGGCGTCTTCCCTTAAGATTGACTCCTCACGATTGGGAGACCGGATCATAGCTGCGAGCAACGACGCCTCATAGATATTGAGAGCATTTGGAGCCTTAGAAAAGAACTTTCTACTGGCAGCACTTAAACCCAACACCTCTGAACGAAATGGAACTTTATTGAGATAAGCTTCTAAGATCTGATCCTTTGACCATTCTCCATCTAAAGCATAGGCCGTTCGAAGCTGAACCAACTTTTCAAAGAATGAATTGTCGTAGGAGTGTCCAAAAATTCCCATCTTCTCTTTAGTGAGCTGCATTGAAATTGTGCTAGCCCCAAAAACTTTTCTACGAACGAGGCTTCGCACCATGGCTTTCATCAACGCTAAATGATCCACCCCCATATGTGAGTAGAAATTTCGATCTTCCGCCCTAATAAGAGCCCGAATCACATAAGGCGAAACCTCCCTCAAATCCACCCATTCACCGACTTCCCGATCATAATCCATTCGGTGAATATGAAGGACCCTTGAATCGCGATCCAACACCTTGAGTGAAGAACTCATGTGAAGTGCCTTGGTATTTTCGAAGCTTGGTACGTTTTTAGATAGCAACAAAAAACTTAAAGCTAAAACAAAACAGAAACCAAGCCCCGTCCAAAGACGAAGCCTAACCCTATTTAACTTCAACAAGGTCATTTGGAGCCTCAGCAAACATTGAGGGGTGATACATCGCTTCTACACGCGTATGAGGAAGAATAAACTCCCCAGTCGCATTGAGACGATAAGTGTATTCTAGCTTTAATTTACCCTTGGGAACAAACTCAAAGTACGCCAGGTATCGATCTCCACGGCGCTCTTCATATAGAGGCCAAACTCCATTAGATCTCTCGCTAGATGTCGCAAAGTTTGATTCTCCCCCCAAGCCCTTGCCGAGCAAAGTGGAAAAGGATGGAATCGGATCTTCAACAACAATCCATCCCATATCAGTTAACGATTCAACTTCTATACTGATTCTAACTAAGTCACCCTTGTTATACTCTTTGGCAGCGGGATTCGTAAGATTCTGGATCGTTTTATTGAGTTGGAAACCAAACTCCTCTTTTTCCTTAAGAGATCTTGCCGCACGGTTCTGAATGGATACCCATGGTTGTCCTTCACCCTGATGCTGCATAGAAATACTTTTCTTTTTATCAGCCTTCCATGCAAAAGTATGTTCGTTTTGTTTGGCGTCTGGCTTCCAAGTAAAACTCTCTGACCCATCTTTAAGAAGAGTTTCCCCCGTTACTTTATCGGATTCAAATTGCTTCTGAAACTTCTCTACGGCTATGCTACCCCAGGCGTTTGTGCTGGTGAGAAACCAATGGCCTTTTTCTTGCATGTTAACGCTGGCTTGTAGAAGTTTTACGATACGAGATTTTTCAGCTTCTCCGCCAAACTCTAAGAGGTTCAACCAATACCTAAGTGTGTCTTGGGCATTGTTCTGCATGTACCACCAAGCGAAGCTATCATGATGATCCTTGAATTGGAGTAAAGTTCCTTCTTCATGGAGGCGACTTTCTACAAGAGTTCTTGTCCGCTCAATCAGCTCCGTATTCTTGAGTCGCTGAGCCACATTTAGATAGCTAAGCAACTCGGAGTTGGACCAAAGTCTTGGATTTTTATCGAGATAGTTGAGGTATTCAACTTTTGCCTCCCCAAATCTAGACAAAGCTTCCATGGCATCAAGCTTACGCCGACTCAAATGACTACTATCAAAAAATGACGATAGAGTGACTTTCCCTTCAACAAAAAGACTCAATGCCTTCGTCATTTTATTGCGAAGCTCATCAGAGACCTTCCAACCTTTTTCATGAGTGATAGCCAGAAAGTATGCCGTTAGAACATCACTTCCTTGTGGCATATCAGGGAAATATTTTAAGAAGCCATTTCCATCCAGATATTCCGGCAATTCTTCAAGAAGAGCCTGAAACCCTTTCTCATCGCCTGCTACAATTAGTTTAGACGTTTTTTGCTCAAAACAATTGTAGGCGTAGTCCTTCATGTAATCCCGTACACCAGCCAACATAGGAGAAATAGAAGTACTTAGATTGACGACGGCTCCTCCGACATTCGGATACGCATTTACTGGAAGCTGAAGCTTTAAAACGTTTTCTTTATCATTTGATACTTGTTTGATCTCGCTCATCAGAGTTCGTACTTGAAGGGGAGAAATCAACTTTTGTGTCGATTCAAGTAGGTCCAAAACCCCAGCCCTTGATTCAGTCGACTTGAGAAGATATTTCAACTTTGAGCCCATATGCGGTGCTTTCACGTCAAACACGACTGTCTGAGTTTCTCCTGCCTTTAAAATAATATTCCTCTTATCAAATTTAAAAGGTTTTTTCTGAGCATCAACGAAGGCTTCGAAACCTAGTTCTAAATCCATACTCTTGGCGGTACTATTGCGCAAAGTATACTCGAGTCCAAACTGATCCCCATGACGAGAAAGTAAAGAAGCTCCGCCAAAAACCATCAAGTCTTTGGTCGCCTGAACCTCTTCAGACCCGGATCCGAACAAGTCTTGTTCAGCTGTCGCAATCGCACCCAGACGAAACGCCGTAATAGAATCATTCAACTGAACCGGAATTGTTACTTCTCCAGAAGAATTGACCTTAACTTTACCTTGCCAAAGAATGACTGGACTAAAGTCTTTTCGAGAATTTGTATCTTCACCTTCGGCCATGTCTTTTGCCATACTGGCACGTTCCATCGATCCACCGCCTCCTGAAGGGAGTGCCTTAAGACCATAGTGCCTTTTACCAACGACCTGAAGCTGCGCCGTTGCGCTTTCAACACTATTATTTCGCTTACGCATCATACTGGACAATAGATCCCAAGAATTGTTATTCAAAAGTTCAAAAAGACCTTCATCAACCGCAACAACGGCAAGGTCCACATCTCGAAGCTTTCGACCTTTTGGTGCGACCACTTTTACGGTCAAGGGAAAAGTTTCATTTGTTTTATAGCTTTTCTTCGGAGTACTGAGGCTCACATCTAACTTATGCCGATCCCATCCTACTGCGATTTCACTTTGTCCTGTTTTGAATGAAGGCTTTGCCAAATCAACTATCGCGGTTGGAGGTGGATCTCCGACACGGCCTCTTACCGCCAACACTCCTATGTGGACGTTGGGACTGTAGTTTCCTTTAACAGGAATTTCTACAATTGGCCCTTTCCCACTTAAATTCTGCACACTCGCATCAAGCACACCCTCACGTTCAACCGTTACCAAAGCATGTGCCGTTCGGTATGGCATTTTAACTTGGAATCTAGCTGTTTCGCCAATTTTGTAATCTTTTTTCTCAGGAATCACATCCATCCGATCAGTCGCCTTTTGACCGAACCACCAGTCATCTTCGCCCGGAACCCAAAGACTTAAATGGGTAAAGCTTAAACGGCCTTTAGTATCCGTAGAGCTTAGCTCCATATACAAATTGCCTGAGTGCTTTGTTTTCACCTTACATTCAAAAAGACCTTTGGCATCGGTTTTTCCTGAACAAAGCTTTCCTAGATTTTTATAGACCGTCTTATTCTCATATCCGTAGACTCCACCGACCAATTTCTTTCGATGGCTGACGGTTTCTCTTTTAACAATATCGACATTAACGAGCTGTCCCGCGAGGATCTTATCGTCCAAATCTAATGCCATGATTTGAATGTCTATATTTCCATCCGTTGGAATCCAAGAATGGCTTTTCACCCCTAGTTGAACGGTCGAAGGGTAGATTAATTTATAGTAATTGAGTGTTTTAAATTCTCCGCTTGGATCTTTATAGGTTGCTTCTGAGCGCACACTAATTGGAGTTTTCATTTTTGGAATATTTCCAATACGATATTGCGACTCGCCATTATCGTTCAAACTAAGGTCTTGCTTAGTTTGAAGCGTGGTCTTCAACCTCTCAAAACGCTCAGAATCTGACGGTCCTTGATTCCACCTAAATTCTTTATAGCTACTCGGACCATCTAAGGAATACGCAGCTGAAATTCGATTCTCAACTTTAACGGCTAGTCCAGAAGCTGAGCCTCCTGCCAGGTAACGAACGGCTGCCTTAAGATCGAGAAAATCAACATGAGAAATTTTTGATTTAGGCCCCGAAAGGCTGCCTGATGTTAAAGGAATTTTAAACTCTTCAACCTGGAACCAACCCAAATTAATAGACTCCCAAATGTCATCTTCTTTAGTCTTTGATAGATAAATCTCGTATCTTCCCAGAGACGCTTTCTTGGGGATAGACCAATCACTTAAGGCACTCCCACTAGAGTCCCACTTTAAATCTGAAAAATAACTAGTATCACTTCCCGAATGTCTGAGTTGTAAAATTTTCCACGGATTTGAATTCTCTAGCTCAAATCCTGCTGAGTTACCTTTTCTGTAAAAATGCTTCATGTGAACAGTATCACCAGGCATGAATATGGATCGATCCGTAACCGTATGAGCTGTTACAAGCTCTGATGTTTCGTTATAACGGTGGGAGTTAAACCTCCAAGACTCAAGTCCTCTTTTCCAACTAGAGTGAACAAAACTCAAGTCTTGGCCCTTTTGCGCAAAGGCAAAGAGGCCAGACAAATATGAGCTAGAATTTTTATCATTTTTGGTCTCACAAGTTTCCTTAGCGGCTGCGGTCAAACCGCCCAGTGAAACCATTGCGATACCATCTTTATTTGAACTCCCTTTCCACAGAGATTTTCCATGACAATCGAGAATTTCTACTTTTGCGTCTTGCACCGGAATGCCCTTATCAAGCTGAGTGACCCACACGAGTGCATTTTCCGGACCAAACTTGAGATGAACTGAAAGATTCGTAACCAAAGCTGATGTGGGAACGAAAGCTTTTCCTTCTCCTTCGGTTTTTTCACTCGTTCGAGCGTAACCTTCAAGTAGTTTCTCACTCTCAACTTCATACACATAAAATCCAGGCTTCTTGAACGGAATACCAACAACTTCAAAATCACCCGCATCATGTTTGCGAGGAACTGGAATTTCAGACTTTTGAGTCTTAGAAATCTGACTGGCCTTCATGGCCTCATCATCAAACAATGATTTACGACTCAATTCGTAGGAGCTTGAATAAAGATCTAAATGCTGCATCCACTTCACAATAGAAGCTAGCTGAGTCCCATCGAAGCTTTGGCTCCGTCCGATTAACTTTGAAAATATACCAGGTTCTTCCCCAACCACACCCACCTGATTTGCCATAAGCTTGGAATCCAATTTTCTAACAGTCAAAGGGAGCACCCCTTCGCCATTATGATATTCTACCAAGCCAAATTCTGCAGAAAACTTTGCTAGTGGTGGATAGTCCGCAACGGCAACATCGATAGGAAATTTTCTCTCATTCTGGAGAGGCCTGGAGTAAACGTCAACCAAGCCAGGGGCCACCTTAAACGTATAGGAGATCAGGGGAGGATGCGGCTCTTCAATCGACACCCCATGGATCCTTCCATCACGCATTTGCCAATCAGGAACTTTAAATTTCACCGGAGTGCCTTTTGAATTCAAAACTTCTATTTTTTGCAAATTTGTAGGATTGATCGGCTCGCTAAAACTCATTCTAATATTCGAAAGTGGGCTACAGGCTGAATCCTTCTTTGCTCTAGAACATTCAATAGAAACCGAGAAAGCTTCGCGAACTTTAAACTTAAGAACTTGATCTTGTTCATTCCCAGTACCAGATAGACTCTTGATACTTTTGGGCCAGAAAAGCTGAAGATTTTTACCACTGGCAAAACGTCTATCTGCCTGTAAAGCGACAAAGTTCAAGTTCCGATCATTCCAATAAGTTTTTTTCGCAAGTTTTTTTGCGGTGGCTGCATCAAGAACCTTTACTGGGATCTTGCTTTCGATGCCTTCAACCAAAAAGTAGGCATATTTTGATAGGCTTGACATGTCTACATCACCATCCAACCCAAGAATGAAAGTTTGATCTTCATGAATCCCAGAGCGATCAGCTCTTGGATTTGATTCAAGTATAGAAATTCCGCCGGTGCTCACCTGGTATCTTTGACCACCAACAAGTTTTAGTCCCGTCGTTGTCGTCTTTGTGTCAGTCACAAATTCACAGCTAGCCCCTTCAGAAAGCTCCTCCCTAAACTCATAAACCCAAGTCTTCGTATCGAGCCATCTGGAAGACCCTTCAGCGGAGCATTGAATTTTGAAAGGATTCAAACTGTCGTTCTGCACTCCAAAGGCCACAGCCTCTTGATTGAATTTTACTTTGACCTGCCTCAGCCTCGAAACGGTCCCTTGTGGACTAAACGATGAAATTTTGAGTTCAGCTCCAAGCACGTTAGCTGAAAGCATTAAAGCTAATGTCATCGAAACTATTGAAAGAGAAGCTTGTAAAAAAGTTGAGAATCTTGTGCGAAGTGGGGTCATCATTTCCTCCAGAGAAATTTCAGCGCTGAAGCTATCACCCCCAAAAATTGCCGACAATTTGTTAGAATAAAAAACGTCTACCAGCGGTATACTATTAAGTGAAAATTTGACTCAAAGCGTATGGATTAGCGGCCAAGAAGGATGCGAAGCATCCTCGAGCAGCTCTCTTGTGCCAACGGACTAGCCACGATGTCTCCCATTCGAAGCAAGGTGACTCCACGGATATTGAGTCTCCCGACATTATCTTCAAGAACGCCTAGATTAGATTGGCTATAAAGATCCGATGCAAGAGCATTCTCCACCTTAACTGGAATTCCATATTGGAGAGAATGATCAGAAAATGTTTTTACCAGGTCCTGAGCTCGAGAAAATGGAGGATGAGGTCCCGAAATATTGGCTGATGCAGCCGCCGTTGTATAGAGGGAAAAACCTGGAACGGAATTAGTATCTAAGGAGCGAAGAGATTCAAAAATGGAAGAATAGGCTCGAGATTCGCCCCTGACCTCTCCTGGCGTGATCAGTCCGTTCAACAATTCAGCGTGCCTTCGACGCTGCCAATGCACACCTGGAATCTTAAAGGTTAAGGGTTTGTTTAGTGCTCCCCCCTCCTTCTGAAAGACGGCTAAAGCTTCTGAAGCAACTAGATTTGCGTGTTTGATTAGGGTTTCATGATACCAACTAAAAACATCTGCCCCTTGAGCTTTCTGCAGCCAACTTCCATTGAGGGATCGACTTAGTTCAGGACTATTTTTAAAAAACGGCACCTCAACTTGTGAAAAATTTTGAAAACCAGTTTCCCAAGCTCTGTTCAAATTCTCAACGCTAGAATACTTCTGTCGAAGATATTGTTGCAGGTCAACTTTCGCTAAGTCGCCATAGGCCTGGAAACTACCTCGGTGTGGCCATTTCGCAAGATTAAAGTCGATATCATGTCCATGATAAGCTGGATAATGAAGCTCCCCCGAGGGCCCCATGCTGACACTGATCTCAGAAATATCATCCACCAGTGATTGATAGTGTCGATTGAATCCTCGCCAAAAACGCTTGTAGTCTTCAATGACAGTGTCGGTTGCCCAATAAGAGACATAATCGCTATTCGCATTTCCAGCTTCACTCACAAACTGAACGAGAGCGCCGTTTTTGCGTTTGGCCCAAACCCAATCAGGCAGAGGAATATTAACATTATCTCCGACGTTACCCCCGCAGGCATGGGTCGACAGAATGGGAGAAATTTTTAACCCCTCCTCCCTGATCACCTGAAAAAGTCTATCGTAATAAGCCCAATCAAAGCTTTGTGGTCCGTTTCTCTGAACTTCGCCCCACCAAACATCCACGCTTATGGCTTCAACGCCCAACTGCTTGACCACTTGGAGATTCCTTCGGAACTCATCCCACTCGTTATCTTTCAACTTCAAAGGGGCCATGGCACTTAGGGCCGAAGCAAAAGCTATTGGACTCAGCAAACAAGCTAAAGCCAGAGTTAAAAATTTCCATCTATCCCAAAAGAACTTCTTATTGAATGCCACGAAGTCCCTCTTCTAACTCTGCCTTGAACGATTCGTCGATGAGCTCTTCTGGGGTATCGCCGGAAAGGTTGAGTGATTGAACGACTTCTCCTGATTTCCCCTTCCACCAGATCAGGACCTTTCCATCAAATAGTCCCATCGGAATCCTATAAGCAGCCCATTCGATCCCAACTCCAAGAGACTGTAAGCCCTTCGACTTCATTAGGCTTTGAAACACCGGAAAAGCTGAAAGCTCTAGAGGAGCATTGAATCCCGCCATCCTGGCGAACAAGACACTTTCAAAAACTGAAATAAATACTGCGTGATTCAAGAACTCTTTGAAATATTCTGGGGTCCAAACTGACGGACGATCACTCTCACCATCACGAGCCAACTCAACCTCTCGCCTAACGAAGTCCTCAGATGTCGCAAAAAAAATATAGCTGCCCAGACCGACTGGAACGGTGATCATCAATTCACGCCAGCGAATCGCCGAGTCAAGGAGGTATCTTTTGACAGACTGCCTATCAATTTTTGCGGCTCTCGCAATCCATTCTTTAAAACTCTTCGGAGAATTGGCGACCTGTGATCCACTAGACTTCGTGGTTGAGCACGTTATTTCTGCCTGAATCCAAACTAGAAATGCCGTATTGGCCAGAATATCAAATGGAAAGTCTTGCACGGTTTTTCCGGCTTCTTTTCTAGACTGAGCATCTGACCAAACTCCAAAAAGCTGGAACCCCCAGGCAAGTCCCAAAAGTTTCTGAAAATTCTTCATACATACAGAGTTCTTTCGTAGATGTGACCCCTTGATTGCCCTAGCTCTAGGAATGATTTGTAAATCTATAAATTTTCGTAATGCATTACGGCTGTCGGGCAGCACAGTCACTGCATCAAAACTTCCATCAAAAACCCTTGAGGCTTCTTCAACCGGAATGTCGTCAGAAACCTTTTGCATGGCTTTGGCAAAGTCTTGCTTTGAATGAGAATTTAAAAGGTCTTTTGCGTAGTCACTGCACTTCTTCGCTGCCTGGACTTGAACGGTTCCCAGCCCCACAGCAAGCAACAATACCAATCGCAAAAAAACCCCATCCAGCACTAGACAATTATAGTTCGAAGTCGCTCAGATCCGAGTCAAAAAATCAGACTTAGCTAATTAATCTAAATCGACATGAACCCATTGGGGAACAGCACATTTTGCGGGTCAAAATGGGATTTTAAATGCTGAAACATGCTTTTATGGACATCAGAGTAATACTCTTGAATGAAGGCCTGTTTAATGAGACCAATGCCATGCTCCGCAAATGGTGACGCCCCCCATCCTTTGAGATCTGAATAAAACTTAGCTAAGACCTGGTTGGCGTCAGCATATTGACTCATGCTTGGCATAAAATTGTAATGTAAGTGGGCATCACCAAAATGCCCGAAGACATTGTATTTAATTCCGTACTTTTGCCATGATCGATAGACTTCCAACAACTTTTGAAAATCCTCTCGCTTCACTTGAACATCAGTTCCAATTTTCGTAACTTTCATTCTTTGATTCGCCTCAAAGACATATCTAGGAATATTCATTCGATACTCACGACATTTCTGCGGGCTCAACTCAAAAACATCGTCCTCTTTAATGAGGTTAAGAGAACAAATAAAATTCTCATATATATAATCTAGCTTCGACTGAGGAAGCTCAATAAAAATCAAGTCAAAACCTGGAGCAATCTGTTTGTCTTGCGGAAGATAAGCAGATGAGTTTTCATCGACAAATTCGCAGGCCTGAATCACATTTCTATAAGCATCAACCTTATCAAAAATCTCTAGATGTGCTCGATCATCCAGCTCCCACTTTGGTAATTTAAAAAACAAAAAGGTACTATCTTCTAAAGCAACAGTTCTAAAGGTCGCCCGTGTCACGACACCAAGCTGCCCCTCAGTTCCGACCATGAGATCGGTTGCTTTTTCGAAGCGAGGAAAAGGAGCGTTCTTAAACCCTCGGAAAGCTTCATAAGCAGCCGAATATTTCTTCAGAATTTCTTTCGACTCGGCGGAGCGGAAAACTTCAAGCGTAGAGATGGGATCGACGGCATTGAGGTGATGAAGATTACCATGAATATCCAAGAAATCTAAATCTACAATTTGATCCCTTAAGGTTCCAAAACCAAAACATCTCTCTCCGGTTGCTGAAGTAGCCACACCAGACAAACATAGAGCCAGTTCTTCCGTTGGAGACGTCAGCACTTTTCGACGATGCGATTCAGCGTAAATCATCGCCTCTTGCCAACTCACAGCCCCCTCGACAGTAAGATCACCGTCCTCACTCAAAGAGATCGAAACCTTCATTTTTGAAAGATCTATAATCTGAAAATTAGGAAATCGCTCCTCAATTTTTTCATATGGAATGACTGTTGATGTTCGAGAACCGACCAAAAAACTAGCTTTACCTGTCTTGAGGTATTCCGCCACTTCAGACGAATCGGAAGGAAAAACCGTGTTCATAAGTCTACTTTTCCCCTGAATTCCTAGGGATGATATAGAACCCCAACCCTACATTGACCTGTGTCTGAGGCTCACGGAGTAAAACGCCCACCAAAACATCTCCATGATTATTGATCTGGGGAGAATTGAAAAATGAATTCTTTTTTGGGTCGACATCTCCGGCTATCACTCCACCTAGATCACTTTTTAGGCGGTCCCCAGCTTTTAGCAAATTCGAAAGTTGCCCTTGGCTAAAAAGCATAACACTTTCACCAAACTTCGTTCGAGCTCGGAAAACAACTTCATCCCTATCATTCACTTTTGGATAAAAATGAGGCAGTTCTTCGATTCCCATTTCTCTTCCCTCTTTAACAATAGGAACCAACTTATCAGAGCTAAGAAAAAAGTATCCTCTTCGCCCATCAAGCCCCTTAGCTCCGAAGACGACATTGCCCTTTGAGTTAATCTCGGCCACATTGTCGAAAGAGACAAAAGGTGAATCAGCATCTGCATCTTTATCGTGAATGGCTGAGACAAGGCTAGCTCGGCCCTCTTTATCAAAATTGTAAACACGAATTTCATCAGGCTGACTTTCGGCGAATTCGTTTGAAGACCCCTTTCTAACCTTCACAACGGCGTACCTGCCATCAGAGCTAAACCGAGGAGCAAAAATCCAAGAGATCTTCGAGTTCTCTTGTAGTTCTACCGTTTCTAAAAAATCTTGTCGCTCACCACGATCCAAACGGATCGAAGACAAAGACTGCCCGCCCGTCTTGCGTTTTGAGCGGAAGGCTATCGTCGACCTTGATTCTGACCTTCCTAGGTCTGAAGTGAACAAGTCTTGCTGCCCCTGATAAATCGTTTTTAAGTTGTTAAGCTCTGAATCCAAAGAAAACAATCCCTCTCCGAAGTAGCCATAATTTACCAACTCGAAGTACAATTTAGAATCTCTATCGGAGTATCGCAAACTTGAGGGAAACATTGTGTCTTTAAAGCGAACCGTACGCAACCCGGTATCCGCCTTCCAGGACATGATGCCTGCTTGATCAACCCCATTCCAATAGTTGAATCTCAAAAATATTTCTCGCTTATCTCCAAAGACCGGGGCGTCATGTGCAAGATCAACAACTGCGGGAACTTCGAAGGGCTTTTGGGAGTCAAAACGAAACTGAATCTCAGGAACCCCGTATTGACTTCCGCTTCCACCTCTCAGCATCGGAATAGGTAGAGAGGAAGCCGGCACAATCCCTGAAAACAGAAGGCAGAGCCAAATCATCAGACCTTTAGCGTTTTGAGCGAATGGATCGAGAGAAGCTGTCATAGACTCCATATTAAGACCATAACTCAAGAATATCAAAAAGACAGCGGCCTGATAGTTATGAAGTTCCATAAAATAGGAAGTACTAGAACCGTAGTCATGAACCGTATCGAATTTTAGTCCCGTAGCAAATTTAGCCATTTCCGATTGGCCGATGTCCTACACGACCTCCTCGGTAAGACGACATCCTAGAGCTCATAGCAGCTGACACAAGCTCATATGGCTCCCATCAGCAATATGACCAAAAGCCTGTGCTTTCTCCAGAACAGGCTATATATCCGAAATCTCGACCAGACCTAATTACGCATTTGCAAATAATCTGACTATTCATCAATAATTCCTGATTGATTTTTACGGAAGGTAATTAACTTTGATATATTCGGTTTCTGTCATGAAACCATTTCAGAATGCAATCACTCGTGTATTTATTCGCTCGATCCAACGTCCGATCCAACGTCCGATCCAACGTTTTTTACATTGTAAACAGGTTTGCCCTTTAGCCATTTGCTTCGTTCTGGTGTGCCTTCTTCTAACCACTACTGTTTCTTGTTCGAGCAGTAAAAAGGAAAGACCCCACCTCGCCAAATGCACTCGGGTTTATTTCGACAACCCCAAACAAGAAAATCCCTACAAAGAAT
>CAZXHL010000067.1:0-13425 GCA_964640545.1 uncultured Bacteriovorax sp.
CCTCGATTCTCGGCTGTACGATACTTCCTTACGATTTTGTTTCTTAGTTTTGTAATCTGGTTGAGCTGATTGAGGGTTTCCTTGCCTGCACCGCTTTCCCAGTACTCGCGCCGTTTCTCGTCTCGAATGGGGAACTCGGGCTCAAAGCCAGCCTGGAGGTGATTAAAGTTCTCGCAGAAATTTACCTTGTTGAATCCAATCTTGAACTCAGATGAGTCATTGTAGGGAAGTTTTGGGTAGCTCTTTGCTCCGCTAAGAAGCGATGATGTTTCTCCGAGTACGCTGTCATAGTTTGTGAAGATAAGAGAGTTGTCTTCTCTAAAGATGTTCTTTGCAATCGCCTCGATTGAATCATCCGACATAGGCGTACTTGTGAATGATTGCTCTGAATACTCCCACTTCAAAGGAGCGGGTTTTCGTTTTGGCTTTAGGTCAAGGGAACTAGATGATCCCTTAGTGTGACCATCTAAGCTATGGTCCGGCTTTCCGATGACTTTTTCAACATGACCTTGCTCAGGCACTTTAGGCATCGACTCTTCAACCTCAGCTAAAAATCTGCGTGAATCTTCACCAAGGCTATCTACCTCGGGCAAACGCTTGTCATCTAAATTTGCTAGGTCATGCGCCTCCCCTTCTCCCCCAGGCATTCGGGGGTTCTCGATTCTTTTGCGTGGCTCAGGAAGCGCGCTTGCCTGCTCTTCGGGAGGTTTGGGCTCCACGTTGTCCGGTAAGTTTGGATTTACTATCTTCTTTGGAAGTTCTGGGATTGCTTCTTTAGTTATGTAATCAGTTCCTGGCTCAGTCCCCTTTGGTAAATTTGGAGACTCAATTCTCTTTGGAGGTTCAGGAATCATCTCCTTTGCATGCTGGATAGGCGGGTCTATCCTTGTCTCCGGCTTGCCTATTACTTCTTCAATGCTCGGTCGTTGACTGATGCTAGAGCCTTTCTTTTTGTTAAAGAAAAATGCAAGTGCGGCCATAATAGCAACACCGATCATAATGTAATTTGTTGTTTTCCCACCCATAGAAATAGTATGGGGGATTTAGGCCAGCGATGGAAGGAAAAACCCATCTTTTGGGTTAAATCTCTTTAACTTTCTTAGGCCTGCTTTTTGCGGATGTTAGCATCCTGTTGGCTGTCAATTCCTTCGACAGCTTGTTCTCTCGTCAGGCTGAAAAATTCTTCCTTTTTGCTTGTATATTATTTCCTGGTACTTCAAACTTCTATGATGAGAGCATTGTTCTTTTCACGAGGTTTAAGTGAGTTTGGAAATGCTTTTCGATATCCAGCCATTGCTCTGGCCATCTTCGGAGTTAACAATTCAGCGCAAGACGCTATTGCTGGAGAAATCGCAGAAACATTAGGTTTCTTTCTGGCCTCTCTCATTGTGCCCAGCTTCATTGATCTATTCTCTAAATACAAAACTTTGATTTGGTTAGAGGTGCTGTCGTTGGTCGTATCCGGCATGTTTATTTATGGCACCATCTATTCGAGCCTTACGGTATTGTATGCCGCCGCTGGGGTGATTTGCGCAATCAGCGTCTATCACTCATCCGCAATTCAGGCGTTAACCGCTACAAGCCAAGGCGCTGGCTTTAGAAATATGTTTAAGGGCCTCAACAATCTTTCGATTGCCATTTTGGTGGGTTCGACAATCGGTGCTTTAATTGCTGGTGCATCCATAGCAAAGTTAGGACTCGTAGCTTTCTTTGTTGTTGATGGCATCACATTTCTTGCGGCAGGCATCATTCTCCTGACCCGCTACAAAGCAGAAGATTTTGAGTATCACACGCCGGACTCCCCTTCCCTGTTGCTCCAATGGAAAGAAGGTTTTATTGCCTCTTTCTCGAAAAAGGAAATTGCCCTACCTATCTTAGCTCAAGCTCTCCTCGGTATAGTTCATGGCTTTCAGCAGGCGCTAATTCTTCCTTTAATGAAAATCACCATTGGCGCTTCAGATTCACTTGTCGCCATTCGTGGAGCCTCAAATAAACTTCTCTCACTTGCAGTTTCCGTCTGGATTAACGTGAAATCTCTATCGCTTCGCAGAATGCTCTTTCTAGGTTCGGCCTTCTTGCTCATTGCAACCCTTTGGCTTGCCAATGTAAAAACCGCCCTAGTTTTAATCCCTATCGCTCTCATGTCTGGGGGAATGAGTTTTCTTGCCCCTAGCAATAATTCCTTTATAAGCTTTCAAGTATCCTCAAAAACACTTGGCCGTGTTCAAACATTTAGATCGCTGATGATAAACTTGGGAGTCCTGATCGGGCAGATTGCCTGCTACTTCTTTGTGGAGGATTTTGGTATCACCGGCGGCTACTATATTGCAGCCGCTTTTGTCGTTGTGAGCTTGCTATTCTATTTTCCAATAAGGAAAGCCGTGCAGTCGGTTGAACTTTCCTAGTGTTCTCGCTTAGTGCTATCGATTTTTGTTGAGGCATCATTTGCTCCAATCATGCGTGAGCTGCATCTTAGGAAGTTGTGGTCGGAGTTAACCATCAAAGCGCCATAGTGGTTGTAGCTCTTCTTAAATGGATTTAGGCAAGCATCTCCCTTGGAAGTTTGGGCCGCAAGGTTCTGATTGATTTTGTTCGCGCCGCAGAAGGTGTTGAATCTCTGGTCGAGCTTAGTGATTATTGACTTCCTGTAAGCAATGCTGCTCCTAAACTGTTTATAGTCAATTGTAGGCTTGTGAGTCCTATTCCAGTTAACCACACAGGGAACCACGTTGCCGCCTCCCCCGCTCTGGTCGGGATTGAATTGAAAAATGCCGTAGTCATTTTCTCTGCTTCGCCATGCTTGTGTATTTTTCTTATTCCAGAACACACCTGATTCTCCATAAGCTAGGCACGACATAAAGAGTTGCCAAAACGTATCTGCCTTTTGCTTAGCCGCTTGCACCGCAGCTCTACTTTTACCCATTCGTGCTTGTAGGGCCTCAGCTCTTATTTTGTTAAAATGTTGATTGACCCTTGCCATCTCCCGTAGCCGAACCTCGCCGTTCCTGCCGGTCCACCTGGCTTTCACGCTTGCCTTGCCTCTAAAAAATGTATCGATCCCAAGATCACGGACTGAGAATGATTCACAAAATGGCTTTTCAAAAATGTCGAACGGGACATCCTTAAATCCTCGAACGTAGGTGTTCACCAAAACTGGAGGATCTTCTGTTGTCATCTCCGCTGATACCATTTCAGCGAAATGTACAAAGGCTAGATTTTCCGATTTCGGACTGAGAATATGAGATTGGATCTTTTGAACCTCAGAATCTTTGAAACCCTTAAAGCTGCCTGAGCCATGCGCAGGCGGGTGAACCGGCCGCGTCGGAGTCCCTGGCCTAACCGTGTCGTCTACATCTTCGACGGGAGGGGCTTCATTTGGAGGTGTTGTAGGAAGCTTTGGGGGTGTTGAATCTGAATCATCCGCACCGAAGTCATCTGAATTGTATGATTGCGGATTTGTAGTGCAGGCACCAAAAGTGAATAGTACAAGGAGAGTCAGCAACTTTCTCATCTAAATATTATGATGTTTTTTGCCCAAAAAAGATAGAGTTTGATCGACGTGATTCTGGCTTTTTTGAGGGCCTTGCAACCACTGAGCCGACTAAATTTGCGCTAAAAATCTTCGAGCCACTCAGATTTTAAGATACTGTAGATCGCATGATCTACGAAGTGATCATACAGCCATTCTCGCTGGCGCAAAACGCCCTCAAACTTGAAACCAAGTCTTTCTGGGATGGCTTTACTCTTTTCGTTTGAGGTGGCTGCACTGATTTCAACCAAATTGAGGTCTAAAACCTCAAAGCTGTACTCAAGAATCTTCTTAGTTGCCTTGGTTATAATGCCTTGGCCTTCCTCATCTTTGTCTAGCCAATAACCAATCAATACACTGCGGTTCGACCAGTTAATTTTGTGGTGACCACAGACTCCCACAATCTTTTCATTTTTAACTATCGCGCAGGTTATCCCATTGTTTGCAGCTTCTTGTTGAATCGTTCCATCAATAAACTCCTGAGTATCCTCTAATGCCAAATTGGAATCGAGCCACGGGAGCCATTCTCGAAGGTGATTTCGGTTTTTCTCGGTTAGATCAAAAAGCTGCTGAGAATCGCCTATAGCTAGGCTTCTCAACTTCAGGACCTCATCAACATTTAGTTCCATAATGACGAAAGTCTATTCGATATGCTCATTTGAACAAACTGAAAATGTCTTTGCTGACTTTTTTCTGACAATAAAATGAATGCGGGCTCGTTCCGATCAGATAAACTAGTTAATTCTTCCAAGACGAGAAATTACAATGAAAAAGCTAACTCAAAAATTCCTGCACAATGCCGTGTCCGCGTTTGACTCGTACCTGCTGTCAAAGAGGGCTAAGTATGAAGTTGTTGCCTACTTTGATGATGATGGCTCAATTGTTGTTTTTAAGGGATTTAAGGCTTTTGAATTGGCGCTCTACGCTGATGCCTTCAGAGGCGCGGCACTTGGAATCTATGGAATGGAGTTGCCGTATGGCTGGCTCTCATATGCTCGCCGAAAACCTGAGTTTTCTAAAACGCGCCAATTCTTTAAGTCAGACAACCTAACAATCCAGATCTGCAAAACTTAAGGCAATAGAACATTTATTGAGTCCCTTATTCATACGCCCACTGGCAATGTTCGCGCCTTCTTCGCTTCGCTCATCAGTCACTCTCTTTGCGCTTCGCGGTGGGCGCATGCGGGACGTTGTTTACAATTTTATTCTAAAATTTTTTTCCGATCCCGCCCCTCTGTTGAGGGACCGGAAAAAAATATTTCTGGTGCCCCGAAATCATCGGAGGAAATAAGAATGAATTACAACCAACAAATAAACGTAGAACTTACACAGAAGATCATTGAAGACATGCAAAACGCTGTCATGCCTTGGGAGTGCCCGTTTGATCGCTCCGCAATGCTACCCCGCAACCCTTCTTCAGATGGCATCTATTCAGGAGTAAACTTTTTCTTGCTCTACCTAGAGGCCAGAGATCGCGGCCATGTCCTAAATCAATGGCTCACTTTTAACCAAGTTAAGGAGATGGGCGGCTCCGTCGAAAAAGGCGCGAAATCTTCAAAAGTTGTTTTGTATAAGAAAGTTTCAAAAGATGACCCAGCCTCTCCCACTGGCAAAGTCGAGTTTTCCGTCGCCAAGTCTTATAGGGTTTTTAATGTTGCTCAAACGTCTTTAAAGGCGAAGATTTTAAAAGAAGTTATTCACATCCCACTTTCTCAGGTAGAGAAAAATGCAAGCAAGCTTTTGATCGCTTCAGGCGCGAAGGTGGTCGAGGGAGCTGATGCCGCTTGCTATTCACCAAGCGATGACACTATATACTTACCAAGCCGAGAGAAATTTTTCGGATCGCGTTCCGAGTTTCAAAAAGGCTTCTATCAAACAGCAGTCCATGAGCTAGCGCATTGGTCCGGGCACGCGTCGCGCCTGAACCGCGAATTTGGCGGATCTTTCGGTGATGAATCCTATGCGATGGAAGAGCTAGTCGCGGAGCTTACAGCTGCAATGCTCGCCGCTCATCTTGGCTTTCAATACACAAAGAAATCTTCACAATATCTTTCGAGCTGGATCAAGGTTCTAAAAGAACACCCACAAGCATTTGCACAGGCCTGTGGCCTTGCTTCAAGGGCTTGCAAGTACCTTTTAGAAAAAGGCGAATCTTTGAAAGGGGAAAATGTAGCATGAGCGCACAAATCGGAATTAAAAATGTCGGATCACTCAGCATTCAGAAGTTCGCCTCTGGTGTGAAGATTGTAGATAGGCTCTACGCCCAAAAACGAGGAAAAACTTGCCCAAAAATTGTGGTCTCTTGGTGGCCAGCACGCCCCGAGCTTGGAACAGAGCTTTTCTATAACCTTTCGATAAGGTTTGATGACATAGATTCTATTGAAATGGCTGCTAAGTGGGCTTCAGAGGCTGCTGATATTGAGCATGTTTCTGTTTCACTTGAAGAACTAAAAGGCGTCGATGTGGCTCCTCACGATTTCGAGCCAATCGAGGTCAGAAACGACTCTATGTATATTTGTATTGAGTGGGAAAACTTTGTTGTTTCAGATCTCAAAGATCAAGCAAATTTGCCGCGCTTGATAAGTTACAGTTCCACGAAAAAAAGTGAATTTAAGCGTGTGAGAGATTGGGCAGCACAGAACCAAAAACGCCTAGAAACTATGGACTTTAGCCAGGTCTGGACAGCCTTAACCAAAGAAGCAAATGTCTATCCTCATTACTATTGTGCAATGGACTAATATAACGTCCCAGAAGCGTGATTGTATCGCGCTCCTGGGACGACCCGAAAAGGTCTTCGCCGTTGGCTCAGTTTAACTTATTGTATTTTGTGAGCATATTGTTGTTTGAATGTTGACATTAAAAAATACCACCAATTTCTTAGCTACTTGGTGTATAATTAAAGGGGTACACTTAAAATGCCGATAAGTGGTAAAGGGTTGCGGAAGGATGCTGAGAGTCTCGGCTGGAAGTTTGTGAGTCAAAAAGGCAGTCATGTGAAAATGCGTAAAGGTGCGGAGACCATTATCATACCCATGCACAAGGAGCTAAAAGTTGGCCTTGAGAAGGCTTTACGCAAGAAAATTGGAACTAGAAAGAAAGGGAGTAAGAAATGAAATATTCTTTTAAAGTAAATGGCTCCCGTTCAGAAGGCTATTGGGCTGAATGTATTGAGTTAGATGGTTGTATGACTCAGGGGGAGACTTACCCGGAACTCGAAGACAATATGCAAGATGCCTTAAACTTGTACCTTTCTGAACCGGAGGATTCAAAACACTTGTTTCCCCTCCCCTCGAAGAAGAAATCAAAGAAAGGGAAGTCCTCTGCGATTGTCCAAGTTCAGGTTAATGCAACGGTTGCAGTCGCAATGCTCTTTCGTCAGTTTCGGGTGGAGGCTGGATTGTCTGTGAGACAGGCTAGTAATCTTGTGAAGCTAGCCATCGGAGATGGGGCGAGTGTGTCGCATCGAAAGATTCAGGACATTGAGAACCCGAATAAGCCTGTGACTACAAAAACCTTAGATGAACTTTTACGGGCTTTCCCTGATTTAGACCTCTCAGAAGCTTTTAGATAGAATCGCTGAGTTCGCTCTACAAACCTTTTGAGGTGTAGCGGAACTTTTTACAGCGACTCAGATCTAAGGAACCTTCTTCGGTCGCAGGAACTAGGTCTACTTTAATAGCTCCAAATTTTCCGGTGATTCTTTCTTCAGAGATACTTAGATCTAACAACCCCGAGCCATCTGACACCTTATAAACTCCGTCATTGAACTCAATAGATTCTGGGGGCTCCGCTTGCACAGCTTGGAGATTTCCAGAGTCATGCGATATATCACACAAGCCAGTATCACCTTCAAAGGAAACGCTTTTCCAATAACACGAGGGGTAGCTTCTCCCTTCTGAACCTATGTAGTTCATGCAATTTATATCTAACAGAAATGTGTCGAAAAGTTTTTTTCCGACGTACCTTTCGCTAATCTTGGCTTCAAAATTAGCTGGCTCCCGTGCTTTTTCATTTTTCGCAGGTTTGGATTCTTTCGCAAAAGACGAGAGCGAAAGCAAAAGAGTTGCGAGATATATAGCGTTTCTCATTGCCTATTATTCTAGCCTTAATTTTTAGTCGTAAAAGTGCTTATATTTTGACATTTGAGAGGCCCTAGGCCATCTCCGGCTCAGGCCCCAAGGTGAGAACCTTGTCCTCCACCTTCGCTCTCTCGTCCAGGCGACGAAGCTCAAGCTCACGTTCTTTCTCTGCGATAAAGCCCTTAAGTCGCCTTGCCGCTTCAAGATCTTTTAGCCCTGAAAGCATCTTTTGGGTGAACGAGACTTCATGGATTAGCTTTCTATTCGCGCTACGCTCGGCCTGCTTCATCAAGCTTGCTTTGTCGTCTGTTAGGATGTGAATCCCGGTTTTCCCGCGTGTTGCAGAAACATAGACTTGGTTAGCTGATATTGAACCTTTAGATTTTGTGTCAATAGACACAATTACATTCTCGGCTGTTTTACTTTGGGATTGGTGGCTCGTAATTGCGTAGCCGTGAATTAGATTGCGACATTCCGGCCCAATAAGTTTGCCAGTGCTCGTTTTCAAGGTGCCGTCTGTGAGGATCTCATCAACCTGAATGATGCTTCCATTTGGAATCCTATTTTTTGGAGAGCTGGCATAGTTTGCTGTAAGCATGATTGAGTCACCAGGAGCAAACTCAGCTTCTTTAACTTCTACAATGTCGGCAATCTTTGCGAGCTGCTCAGCGTTTATCGTAACAGACTGATTTTTCCCTAGACTTAGTGTTACTTTGTTTTGGGTCGCGTTGACTTCTTCAATATTCCAAACCTGCCCTTGCCTGAATGCCCCCGATGATTTGTTAAAAGATACTTTGAGATTTTTCTTCTCGCTTGAGTAAGTTGTCGCCAGCTCCTTTTCAGCTTCAGTCGGGCTTAGTGATCGAATCACCTCACGCTTTCTTGCCTTGGCTAGGTCAATAGTCCCTTCTTTTGCTAAGCTTTCTCTGACTCTGGTTGTGATGCTTTCCGCTTCTTTCCATGTCGGAGTGACAATCAATGTGGACTGTTTGCTTGCCTTAGACTTCATAAAGAGCCTAGCGGCCTCCTTATGTCGTTTCGTATCTTCTAACTCCGTAATTGCGCCGAGCTTTTCATCGAGAATTTGAAGAGCTGTAGCCATATCGTGGTCCTTCATGGCCTCGGCTGCTGCTAGGTACTCTTTGTTTAGTTTCTGTCTTTTGATGACCGCCATCTGAATAGTTTTAACTCCAGAGTGCGCGGATAGCAGGCGAAGAGCGTCCCCAGCTTCAACCGAAACATGCTGCTTGGGATCTCCGACCAGAAGCACGCGAGAATTAGCTTTCTTGGCGGCTGCGAGAAACTCGTGCATCTGTTTTGTTGAGACAAGTCCGGCTTCATCGAGAACAATAAGCTTCTTGCTTTGAATTTCAGACATTAGGTATTTTTGCATTGTAATGGCATCCAGCTTGTCCTCGACTAGGTTCTGGGTCGATCCGCTGGTAGGTGCCAGGAACTGGATCGAGTCTTTGCCCACAAGGCTTTCGAGCCTCTTCAGCAGGAATGATTTTCCTGATCCGGCACTACCTTTAAGAATCTGAACAGAGTCTTTGCTGCGGCCGATGGCGTTCAGGGCTTCAAGTTGGTCTACTTCTAGGCCCTTCTTAAGCGGTTCTGGAATCTTGGCCTTGAGCTTCTTTTCAGCGCCAACGCCCTTGTTTACTATCTTGATTAGTGCGAGTTCTCTTTGTAGCTCATCGGTGGTTAGTATCTCATACCTGCCTTTGCTTCCTTCGCGTATGACCAACGACTTGTTCTTATCTATAGCCTTCCTAATGTCTGGATAGCTAAATTCACCGCTTGAGTGCTGCAAAGCTAGTTTTTCAAATTCATTCGAGGAAATAACAGACTTTCTTGCGAAAGCACTTTTGGAGACAAAATCAATAAGTTGGGAAGTAGACTTAAAGTGACTTTCTCGGATTGGCCCTCTACCCTTCGATTTTTCAACCAGCTCTTTTAGCAGCTCTTGCATATCAGCGGCCATCTGCATCCGATAGTGATTTGCAAGGTCTTTGCCCTCGATACCCTTTTGTTTTTTTGGGCGGGTAAGGTGTGCCGCAATCGCTCGCCCTTCCCGGTCCAGCTTCTCACCTGTCTTTAATTGATGCTCCAGAGCATACTTTTCAATCTGTTGATGGCGCTTCGAGAAGCCAATCTCAAGCTCTCCTGTGACACCTTTGATTCTCCAGCACTTGTCACTTTGTTCGATTTCATAGCCTAGCTCTCGAACCCTCGCCAAAAGGGCATGGCGATAGACCTCCGTGGCCACGGAAAGATAGCAGGCCATCTCGTACATATCCAAAGCCTTCCACTTGCCTTCAACTTCGTCCTTGGTGAAGTTGAAGGTCGTGAAGTGGGTATGAAGCTGGGGATCTATTGCTCTGGAGGTGGAATGAGTGAATTTGGCGGCAAGGACTTTGCCCGTGGTTCTGCGTTCCTTTGTATTCTTCAGTAGCCCTGCCCTAACTCTTGTCTGGGCTAGCTTTTGCATCTCTTCAAAGGCTAGTTGAGCTGCCTCATTATGAGCCTTTATCAGGCGGTCGTCCTTGGCGACAAGCGCCATAATCGAGACCGATTTAGGTGCTGAGCATACGAAATCGTACGCGACCGTGCGGGTTTCATTGCGCCTCTGAAGCAGTTTAACCTTAGGATCGTTTGGATGGATGCCTTCTACAATAGTATCAAAATCGCGTTTGCTAATAGGTTTAGATGTGTCGAGGCCCAGCTCTTTTGCTAGCGCACCTGCCCACTCTCCTTGGATTGCGCCCTCATCGCTATAGTAATCCCCGCTGCTGAGATGCTGCTCAAAATAGCTCTTGAGTTGCTTCTCATGCTTGAATGTTCCATACGTCCACATTGTTGTCTGTTGCCCCCGGTAACGCTTTAGTTCCTAACAATTCTTTTCCTGTAACGCTACTTTAAAATTACATAAGAATGCCTTTACACTATGTCCGAAGCATTATGCTTCGTATTTGCAACCATTTTGCTCAATTTTTGCATTTATTTTGCTTTACTTTTGCTGTGATTTTGCCGAGAATGGGAAAAGGAGCGAAATGACTAAAAATTCAAACCAATCCGAGATCAAAAAGAAGATCTTCAATTCCATCCGGTTGTCAGCAAAAAAGAAAAAAGAACTTTTTTTGGACGAACATAAGGAGACAATTGCGGATGCCTACAATAGTGGAGCCAGGATTGTTGAGATGGCCAAAGTATTGAATGCAGTCTCCATGGACATCAAGATTGACCGCAATGATCTGAGCTATTTTTTAGAGTATTCCTGCGGGATTCTAACCCCCACGAAGAAGTCCAAAAGGAAGGGGCGAAAGACCAGCCCTACCCCGCCTAAAAAGCCCGTACAGAAGGCGACGGAAGTTAGAAAAATTAAGAGGCAATCTGAGGCTGCGAAGCCTAAACCAACCCAAAGAAATTCAGGTAAAAGCTCACCGAAGTTTCGAGTGACCAGCGATGAGGATTTGTAGATGATGGAGTTAAGCACCAAAGACAATGTAGTGGATTCGGCACCCGTGGGTGGCTGTTTCCATTTTGGTCAGAATACAGAATTGTTTTTCTGGGGAGACCTCATGCGCGCCCGGAAGAGCGTTCTAGTCGTTTCGCCCTACCTCTCTGAAGAGTATGTAGAACCTCTTTTCAGGCTTGCTATGCGCGGGGTGAAGGTCACAATCGTCACCTCAACTGACGACAAGAAACACAATAATTTAGCTTTATCGATGAAATATCGATCGTATGAAAGAGTTAAAGATAGCTTTAAATACGAATGGGGCTTCATGCGGCTGATCGCACTAATAGCGGCTGTTTCATATCTCTGTGACAGATTTCATTCGGTTAATCCCTACTATGTACTCGCCACGCTGGTGACAGGAATTGCGCTTATTTATCCGTTTTGTAAGGTCAAAGTACACGCAGGCCGAATACTGAGCCCTATTGATTGGCGAATATTTAAGTCACCCTACTCAGACTCGTGGAGTAGCAGTCCGAATGAAGACTCGAATGTTGGTAAAAAGTCGAGCGCCGCACTTCTACACTCTAAAATCTACGTTATAGACGACCACACCGCCTTTGTTGGCTCGGCTAACTTAACCAACGCAGGAATGAAGTATAACTTTGAAACTCTAACGAAGATTCAATCGGAGCGAACAGTTAGGGGCATTGTAGAAAGCCTTAAATCAAAACTGAATAATAAGCGACTGGTTCAGGACATGTCTTTCCCATATGAGCATGGAGACCTCATCGGACTAGATAGGCGAAAAATTAGAAACTTTCTTATGATGCTTTTTAGAGGCGTCTTGCACACGCTGTTTTTCATACTTTCATTGCTTCCTGACGACAAGAACAAGGCGGGTACAAAAAAAGCCCACGCCTGATTGGGCGTGAGCTTTCTATAAGCACCGAATCGATTATCCTCTTAATTGGCACCTACTAGTTAGAACAAGTCATCCTGCATAAAGCTAACTTTCTTCCATGCGCGATTGTTGGCAAATTTGTGCCCAGGAACAGCCACAATTGCCTCAATGTGTTTGTTATGCCTATACCCGCCACTCTTGAGGTTAACAAACACTTCAGGCTGTACTTCTCGTTCTCGGACTTTGGTCGTTGAATAAGTCACCTTGCCGTCTGCGGATTTGTTCTGTGTTTTCTTAAGTTTTTCGCGGCTTTGAATACACTTAGATCCATACTCATTCGTGCCTGGATCACCATTTTGATGAAAAATCTTAATGTTTAAATTGGCCAGAAGAGACTCTACACGAGCCTTGTCTTTCAACACTACTTCATAGCCTGGGTAGTTTTGAGATAACACAACTGTCGCACATCTTTGGCTCCGTGCCGTCGCTTGAAAAGCGGGGTCTTGCGGAGAGGCTAGCTCCTGATACTCATCAATCCAAACAAATACTGGTTTTCCATCAGATCCCCTGCGCTCCACCGCCCTCTTGAATGAAGTCTTCCAGATTAAATTTGAAACTCTCCCAAGCGATTTAAACTTCTTTGTAGAAACATCGACGATAACAATTTTGCCATGTAGCGCATCATCTGGAGTTACTGTTGTGTCTTTTTGAAATAGTTCAAATATCGGAGATCGAAGCAAGTTGTTAAGTTGTGAAGAAAACGCGTTCTCGATAACAGAACGCGTATTTGGAGCAAGCCTTGGAAACTCTTTTCTTAGATATTCAAGAGCAAGCTTAAGCTCAAAGTCTGCATTTTTCTCTAGAAGATCCAAACCAAGACTCTTACAGGGAGGCTCTACCTCGTCTGGCTTTTCTTTCTTCTTACGACCAATGCCCTTAAATAGCTCGTATAAACCCATCACCGAAAGAGTTTTGCTGCGTGCAAGCTCTATTGTCATAAGATTCTGAATCAATTCTTTCTGAGAGTCTTCCCAAAAGCTATCGCTAGACTTCTTAGCGGTTCCCGAGAGAACCTCCATAATCTCTAAAAGGTAATGTGCGAGAGAATACGAACTTCCATCGCTGGTCTGCTTCTCGTATTCAAGAAAATTAAACCCACAATTCTCATCAGGACTAAAAAAGACCAGATCATCTTGGCGACCTGCCTCCTCGGCATACCTTTGCCAAGTAGCCGCTTCATCTTCTTTTACACACAACACTAGACCACCAAACCCACTCCTTAAGAACGAAGTTGCTATCGCTCGACCGGAACCACTTGTCTTTCCCGACCCAATCGAGCCAAAAATACAAACTCCACGCATCAAATCTTCTCCCGTAAATTGGTCTTCCTTTTCTTCCCCCACTTTCCAAACTATCTGAGACAAGTCAGTGCCAAGCCGTGGTTGCTTCGGCGTAA
>CAZXHL010000068.1:0-13204 GCA_964640545.1 uncultured Bacteriovorax sp.
CGAATTTCTTTGGCGAGTTCGAGAGTGGCTTGGAAGTCTTCTTCAGTTTCACCTGGGAAGCCTACAATGAAATCTGAAGACAGCGCTACGTCTGGTCTCGCTTGTCTTAGGGCACCCACGCGTTCGCGGTATTGATCAGCGGTGTAGAATCTTCTCATCTGACGAAGGATACGGTCAGATCCCGATTGCACTGGAAGGTGGAAATAGCTCGCAAGCTTCGGCAGATCTTCAAAGCACCTGATGAGTTCATCTTTGAGATCGCCAGGGTGTGAGGTTGTGAAGCGAATACGCTGCAATCCTTCAATATCATGAACACGCCTAAACAGTTCATGGAGAGATTCGCCAGCGCGTTTTCCAAAAGTGTTGATGTTTTGTCCGAGGAAAGTGACTTCACGAACGCCTTGGTCGACGAGGTCATTCACATCACGCACTAGTTCTGCGATGGGGCGAGATTTTTCTCGGCCACGAACATGGGGCACGATGCAGTAGGAACAAAAATGGTCGCAGCCTTTCATGACAGAGACAAAAGCTGTAGGGCCAGGACGCAAAATTTTAGTCTCAGTATTCCAGAGGCGCTTCTCTTTGTGGAATTCTGTTTTAAGAATGTTCTTACCTTTGTTTTGGACTTCTTCAATCGCCCAAGGAAGTTCGTCGACATTGTCGGGTCCGAGGACGATGTCGACGAAAGGCATCTCACGCTGAATGGTGTCTTTTTCTTGTTGGGCAACGCAGCCGGTGATGCCAAGAATCATCCCCTTCTTGGCGGCTTTCATTTTTTTGAGGTCGATGGCGAAATGATTCATCTTCTGCTCGGCTTTGTCTCGAATGGAGCAAGTGTTGATGAGCACGAGATCAGCTTCCGACGGCTGTTTTACGGTTTCATAGCCCAAGGGGGCTAGTAGGGCTTCCATGCGGTCGGAATCCGACGCATTCATTTGGCAGCCAAAAGTCTGAATATATACACCCTTCATACTGCTGTAGCTTGTAACAAAGAAAACCCGCGCTGCCCAGAGGCAAAGCGCGGGTCAAATATGGAAAATCAAATGATTTCCTTTTGAAAGAGTTGAGTTATGGATTATCCCGTTTTTTTGTATTCACTAATCTCAGCCAGGTAAAAGGCCTCCTGTTCGCTAATGGTCCCTTCAGGACGATCAAGTTCATTCAATAGGTCCATTTCTTGGGTGAGGTCTGCAACATCTAAGGGCGCGATAGCATCCTCGATACCAGTATTGCGAGAGCGCACACGACGGTCTCGTACGGGCTTTAGCTTCCCTCTGGCTTTACCATTCCCTTGGCCTTTGCCTGCGAGAACTCTCATGAAATGCAACCTACAGAGCCCCTTCGCCGAGGCTTCGTCGAAGCAGCCTACCTGCTTGCATACGGCCTTTTTGGGGTCTATGGCTTTTGTGGCTTCTTTCTTCTTATTCGGCACAGTCTTTGGTATCTCCTCTAGTTATCTTCCGTGTCTAAAATTATGGCTTAATTCGCGAGGCGTTGGGTTAAGCTTTGGTAATGTTATCAATTCTTTACAAATCGAACCCCTTCACAGATAATGGGGGTCATCATGTCGAACGCTGAAAAATCAAAAGTCGAAGTTAGTATCAATGGTGTTAGTGGGGTGGTGGATTCAGGGGTCACTCTCTTGGAAGCCGCTGCTGAAATTGGCTCTGGAGTCGGGCACTTATGCTTTGGAAACGCGATCTGTAACACCTGTCGACTTGAGGTTGTGAGTGGGGCAGAATCGCTCTCTGAAAAATCTCAGAAGGAAAAGGTTTCACTCAATTATCACTTGTCTTTTGATGACGACATCAGATTGGGGTGCCAAACTCGAATCGTGGGGCCTGGCCCCGTTGTGTTGCAGGCACCATTTCCTTTTAATGTGATACGACCTCCTGACCGTAAAGCCGCTGAATAGCGCCTAAATATTTAACTCAGCGCACAAAATATTTGTTGACGCGGTTTGGCAAGATGGTTAGAAGCCACTCATATGCTGAAACAATTTTGTAACACACGCTTGAATTTTAAGGCTTTTTTCTCCGTTTTGACTTTGGCTTTTGTTGCTTCAAACGCTTTGGCTCAAGACAATGTGAATTTCGTAGGCGACTTTGAACCGACACAATCAGAGATCCGCAATCACTTCAATTCCATTGACCAAATGGGCAAGATTTTCGGTAATTGCTTGCAGCAAGACTACTATTACCATATCCGCTTTCACGACCGTTACGGTGTTTCTCCTTTTTATGGAAGTGCAACTAAGTTTGCTGAAATGAGCATTGAGGAGCGAAGAAACTATCTTGCTAGAATGGGCAAGGATCCGAGCATCGCTGACAAGATGTCTAAAACGAGCTGCATCGGTCTCACTCTAAAATGCTACGAAAAAGCCTTTAAAGAAACGAACCAATTGGCACTTTACCGAAAAATTCAAAAATTTACGGCAGCGAATAACTATGATGGCTCTGCAATGGTCGAAGCTTTCCGCCGTCTTGGTTGGTATGTCATGTATTGGAATCCAGATCCAAGCCTGAATGAGGCTTACGATGCTGCTGAAAAAGCTCGCAACCCAAACAATGATTCTCGCGCTTGGGGATATCATGCTTACCGCCACTTGATGGTGAATCGCCACAAGAAATATTTCAAAAACCCCGTTGATGACATCACCTCATTGGTTGGATTCGGTACGAACTCTCCTCAACATATCTTGGGTCAAGCACCTATGTTGATTGGTGTGGCCTCAACTGGCTACCACACTTACCCAGGCATGTACGGAGTGATTATTGAAGCTCATAGTACAAGAAGCATTACGGACAGGTTTACTGTGGAAACTTCGAAGTTCAATCCCATTGCGAATGGTGGAGCGCCACGCGGAAAATTCTTAACTGGGATCATCGCAGTTCCTCCAGGGTATGAGCCCTACAGAAGTCGTCGTTCAGGTTACGGCTGGTAAAATATACGGTGACGGCGTCGCCTCTGATTATCTCCGAACGAAATGAGCCTTGAAAACAGGCTCATTTTTTTTCAGAAACAAGCCTTCAAAGTGACTGAGAGCTGGACTCATAAAACTTTTCTTTTCGATAATCAGGCTTGGGGTAAAACATTCCCAGGTCTTGATGCGTTCTAACATTTCATAGAAATAAGCAATGTGATCGGTGGAGACACGAAGCTCTCCACCTTTTTTGATGTTGAGGGCGAAGGCTTCAGCTTCTGGTGAGCGAAAGAAGCGGTGCTTGTGATGTTTGAACTTTGGCCAGGGATCTGGCTGGTAGAGGTGAAGCACGTCTATCTTTGGAAGCTTCTCGATTGAGAAGCTGCAAGCGTCTTCCCTAATGATTTGCCAATTCAAGTGATCATTTCTTTTGAGCTTTTTTTCCGTTAGCTGAACTCGGTCAAGTCTGCGGTCGATTCCAAGAAAATATCTGTCGGGAAACTGTTTCGCTCTAGTCGCAAGAAATTCTCCTTTGCCAGGTCCGATCTCCACCTCTAGTGGCAAATCACGAAATTCCAAGGGAACGTATTCGGAGAGATCAAGCTCCAAAGTTTGAGAGCGAGTTTGGATGTGGTACTGGAGCTTTTTTCCATTCCATAGCTTGATGGTGTGTTGGCGTTCTCTAAGGGCGTTTTGCTCTTTTTGAATCACTTCTTGAATTTCACTTAGGCGATCACTCACAGGAACATCCTTTGGACTCTAAAGAGCGCGCGACGGGGTGAAGACTTGCTTCATCTCGGGGTGACGTTTGAAGGCATTGGCAACGGTTCTCAAATTTCTGGCTAATGGAGTAGAGGTCGTTGGGAAGGCATTCCGTGACGATTCAATAATCAGTACCGGTGAAATCTCTGCGTCTTCGAATTGGTTTTCAAGCGGGGGCAGAGTCGTATGGTCAAGGCTCAACAATTCAGAAGATACTTTCGCGGCCATTTTTTCAAACCAATCTACTTCGGGTTTGAAGGAGCTTACAAATTCAGTTCTCCATTCTTCGAGAGAGAAATACTGACCTTCGATTCGAATCATTCTTTCTTTGTAGGTGTCTTGATTGAGGGTGGCGACGATTTGGGCTGCGAGATCATCGAAAGAGACCCACTCCTGACTCGTTAGATCATCTGAACTTCGCAATGTTTTGAGTAGGACTCCAGTTCGTTTGTTGAAAAGCTCCAGACTCTGATCGAGCAATCCTTGGTCCTCAAAGCCCCAGGCGCGAGGCGCGAGGAGTATGGTAGATCCAGGAAGAATGGATTTGAGTTCTGCGAGCTTCTTGACGTTAGAGCGATTGGGCAGAATCCATGTGCCGTGGACATCCAGTCCTGATTGCTTGAATGACTGGGCCAACTGCAGAACCTGAAGCCATTGGGCATCACCGAGGTCTTGATTTTTGCTCAGGACTTCGCTGGATTCCCAGACAAAGCTTTTGAATTTTTCTTCCCAATCTTTCCAATCGGGCAATTTGCCCTTGGGGACTTCAATTTTTTGCATGGGAATGTAGCGAATTTCTTTGGAAGGGGCTGAATTGACGGATGCCGCTGGAGCTTCCAGGGATAATACGCGTCTGCCTAATCTAGCCAAGGCTCCCGCAATCTGAAAAGATAAGCCGTGTTGGGCATCAAAAAGTAGGACTCCGTGTCCTTCGGTCATTTGATTTTCTGATACGAGCATTGTGTTTAGCTCATAACCTTTGCTAGCGTGGCTGTCATGCTTGAACTTGCACACTCACAGGTTGAAAAAGGACATTTTGAGCTTCGTCTCGAGGGAGAGGGCCCTATATGGGCGCAGTGGTTTTTTCGGGTAGGACAAATCAAGGCAAGAGTTTTGGCGCTAGCTTTGATTTTGTTCGCCGCGGTTTTGAACGTTTGGACCGGACCGGCGGTTTTCTTTTTTGAGGCCGGTTGGGTACAATCCACGACTCAGGCAGTTTTTGCTCAAAGTATTATCAAGTGGGGTTTTGCCGCTCTTGGCTTTTTGGTTTGGATGGGGATTTTTATGCTTCGGCAGGAAGAATTGACTCTAAATTTTGATCGAATGAAAAATCAGCTCACTTACCAATATCTGCCACAGTGGACTATGGCGGCAATTGATGAAGGTTCTGTGGGGTTTGATGCGATTAGTCAGATTCAGGTTCATGGGCCGCAGCGAGAACCCAAAACGCCTCACGGATTTATTGAGTTGTATGTGATGGACCCCTTAGAAAAGCGGGAAAAAACTTTTCGATTTAAACTTCTTACGGATGAGCAATTTCAATTCTATCCCGTAAATCTTTCTCGTCTCACGGGCCGTGAACCGACTGGCGATTGGGTCGAAGAGTAATCATGCGCGAAGCCCGGACGTAGCTCATTCTGATTCTAAAACCTTTTCTAAAAAGGGCAGTGCTGTGTAGACCTTCCCAAAGATTTCAAAATCTAATTTTGAGAAAGGTTTTGATCGTGATGAGGCGGGCCCCAGGGTCGTTTCTTTGAACATGATGGAATCCTCATCGTCGGAATGGCAACGACCTAAGGTATGACCAAATTCGTGTAACCCGACCATGTATATAAAGTGCTCCATCATGTCAATTGAGTCTGAGTTTGGATTGTAGAAAGCCTGGATGATTTGATTCTTACGAAGCTTTGCTAGGCCATTTTGCGAAGTAGTCGAGGGCAAAGTTTGCTTGGCAGTTTCAATCTCAATCTCTTCTTTTGGTTCAAGTGAAAAATCTCCGTAAGCTGTCGCTCTAAAGTAAATATCTGCCTCTATAAGTTTTCCTGAATTGGAGTAGTTGGTTAATGTCATCGCGATCGCATCGGGATGACTTTTCTTCCATGGCCAAAAATGATCTGAAACCCAGTAAACGGCGTTGATGCCATCTCCTGAACTGCTTGCAGTCATGCCTTCGAATGTCAGGTCGGATACGGAGTCATCAACGGTCAAAGTTGGGCTACTGATGACTTCTTCATATTTTTTTGCGGAATGTTGAAGGGCTTCAATATAGGGGGCTGGAAATTTTGAGTGCAGTTTAAATTGTAGTTGAGAATCCTTTGGCCATTGAATGGGGCCATACTCATTCGTTTCAAAAAAACCATTCTGGCAGTCGGCCTTGAGGGTAGGTTCCTCTTGCATGTCTAGTGTGGTGGAGCGAGCTTCTATGCAGCCGAAAAGGGGCAAAGCGCATATGGTCGTGATCAGTCCCAAAGATGGCAAGCGCCTCATGGGGCAAGTAATTGCAATTAAGCGGCCAAGCAAGTATGGCGCTAAGTGTATGAAAGTATAATACTTTTTTGGTTTTGGAGGGGGCTTTTGATTGATATCCTGTGCAGCTGTTTAATGTCTGGACAGGGCTTCTAATGTTTATTTCCAGCTTGCAAGCCTCTGGGCTTCGGGCTAGCGTTCCCCAAATATGGCACGCGTAACCGTTGAAGATTGTTTGATTCCTGTTCCTAATCGTTTCTCACTTGTGCATCTTGCTGCCAAGAGAACTAAGCAAATCATGAAGGGCTCTCGTCCCCAAGTGGATGCTCCAAACAATAAGCCTGCAGTCATTGCTCTTCGTGAAATTGCTGAATTGAAAGTTCGCCTTCCTGAGGGTTGGGACTTGAAGAGCATCGAGAGCGAAGATGGTGATCTGCCTCCCGATCAACGTTAATTTTAGTGATATTGATCCTACGCAGTTACATCTGAATTTTAAAATTTAACGCTTAACTTCGGCAGCAGGCATTCGTTCTTCTCGATCTTGGCTGCTTGGAACTTTGTTGATCGTATACTCCTCGGGCGGACTCGATGTTTCGCTGAAATTCATACAGTTCCAATTTGCTTTGATTCTGTTGCCTTCAATTTTCATTGAAGATGCAAGCCTCAAACATTCGGCGCGCCTAAATTTTCCGCTTTGCTTGTATCGATCCCAACATGTCCATCGCATGTCGTCGCTTTTTTCTGGATCGGGATTTCTGTGGGATAGATCAAGACACAAACCTAAGGAGGGAAATTCTTTTGGCTTCAACAAACATTGCCAATCCATGCCATCTGATCGCGCTTCTTCCATCTGATTGGCAACCCTCAAACAGCTCCACATGTTGTCAGCCAATTTGAATTGTTCCAAACACTTCCACCGCTCACCGTCTCTTTGGCCTGTGCCTCGATAATTGGACGCATTCTTGAGACAAAGTTTGGCTTGATCATCCAGGCTTTCATCGAAAGGAAAGGCGAGCTGAACTCCATTCTGCCCCCAGTTAGATTGGGTATCAGTGTTCAGTAGGAGGTCGTGATAGATTTCTTGAGCACTACGATAGAGTTCATAGCGGTCATTGTTGTCTTGAAAGCTTGAAGCGAGTTCAAGTAATCGGGTTTTGTCTTCTGATTTCCAGCGTCCCTTTAAGCTTCTCAGCATTTCTCTACGCAAGTAGGTTGGAAAATTGCTGTAGTCCAAGCTTTTAACCCAGGAAACGACATCCAAATCCCAGTACCTAAAGCATCCCAAAATATAGGGCAGGTACTCAGAGGCTCGAATGTTTCGCCCTTTTAGCCATTGGACGTCGAATTCAATCTGAGGTTGCTTCTGAGCTAAATCACAAACCTGATCAGCGATCACCAGGTTAATGGACTTGCTTAAAGCTTTCTGAATGCTGGAGCGAATTTCATGATCAAAATTTTCCTGAGAAAGTAAGCCAAAGCTTTTTTTGATATTCAAAAGGCCCATTTTTACGGACAATAGGTCATGGTGGGTGGCAATTTTCGCATCCAATAGACTATTAACATCAGTTGTAAGTTGGGGTTGATCACGCTGGATTTTTTGAATCACTTTAGCTGAAGCTTGAGGTGGAGAGTAATCTCTCAGATGGTCTAGAAATCTTACAAATTGCTTTTGCTCTATAACTGTTTTCAAAGACTCTTCGCGCCGAGTCTCAGATGCAAACCTTAAATCACAAGATAGTCTTCGGTCGGAATTTGAAATCTCTCGCGAAGGCGTGATGGCACGAATTGAAAAACCTTGGAAGGCATTTCCCAATCTGCGATTGGCTTTGCTGTCGAGTTGATCCAAATAGCTAGAATAGTTTCCAACTGATTTTAGGTATTGTTTTAGCCGAGGAGCGGCATGTCTGCCTAGTGGGCCAGTGCCGTCGAATCCATATACTTTTAGGGCTTTGGGAAATGAGATTGCCGCCCTGTCGGCCATTGAAAAACCTTCGTTAAAGTATCGGGAGGTCACAATGCGCTCGGCTGCATCACGAGGAAAGCCGTCTTGGACAAGGACTCTCAGATACTGCATGGGGGTGCGCTTGTCGGCTTCTTTACCCGCCAAGGTATTACAGCCCATCAGAAAGACTTCTTTCGGGGATTCCAAGATTCCTGGACAAGACTGGCGGCAACTCGCCTCTTCAATGTCTTGTAGTTTCAATATCGGTGTCGATTTCTCGCCAAAGTACAATCCGCCAAAGTGGCCTGATATCAATAAGACGTCACACTTCACCTGACTCTCACAGGCTTTTTGGAACCAATGTGGATCTTTGTTCTTGGGAACTAGTTCTACGAACTTAAAGTCCTTCGATGGCAATTGATTTTTGAAGACCTGAATCTCATCTTCTGAATTCAGGGTCATCGAACAAAATGTTTTGCTTGCTATAGCCGGGTGTGCGGTCAATGTGAATACAGCAATAAACAGAATTTTCTTCATTGAATTACCCACCATAACTACATCGGTATGGATCGTAAAATTCATGATATTAAGGGTGTTTTTTGTGCTGAGGTGTCGGTTAACTGTCTTTAGGTGGGTTCATGCTTTTGAGCATGTTCCAGAAAAAAATTAAGATCGCTATGATGGCGGCGGCCCCCATGGCCCATCCTAAAATTTGAGGTTCTATAATTAGAACCAAGATCAGGAGGGCTAGGGGGACGATCGCTAAAATCATGGTTTAAAATTAAGCTTTCGGAAATTTCTTCTTCATGTCGACAGCGAATTCGATCAAAGATCGTGTTGGAATTCCTGTCGCGCCTTGAGGGCAATGCTGTCCTTGGTCCTTAGCGCCAGCATCCATTACGCCCGCGATGTCGATGTGAAGCCATGGATAATCTACGAACTCACCAAGGAAGGCACCAGCTTTGCTGCTTCCAGCTGCACGGCTGTTGCCAATATTTTGAAGATCCGCCACTTTTCCGCGCATGTCTTCAATGTATGCAGGAAAGAGTGGTAATTCCCAAGAAGGTTCCCCCTCTTTGTAGGATGTGTTTTTGAAGGCTTCGATGAGCTTAGCATTGTTGCCCATGATCGCTTGTGCCGTTCCGCCCAAGGCGATGATGACAGCACCAGTAAGAGTGGCAAGGTCGATGACCGCAGTTGGCTTAAATGTTTTGGCGTAAGTGAGGCAGTCTGCAAGCACGAGGCGTCCTTCAGCGTCTGTGTTGATAACTTCAACCGTTTTACCAGAGAGGGAGGTGTATATGTCGCCAGGACGAGTGGCTTCGCCTGATGGCATGTTCTCTGCCGCTCCAACGATTCCAACAACGCGAATGGGGGCTTTGCTTTGTGCGATACCGTGCATCGCTGCAATCACAGAAGCAGATCCACCCATGTCCATCTTCATCGCCTCCATTCCTTGACCTGGCTTAAGGCTGATCCCACCAGTGTCGAAAGTCACTCCCTTTCCAACGAGAACAAGTGTTGGAGCATTCTTCTTGGAAGCGTTGTAGTTCATAACAATGAGGCGAGGAGGGGCTTTGGACCCTTTGCCTACTGCTAGAATTCCGTTCATGCCTTCTTTTGCGAGGCGTTTCTCATCCCAGACAGTGGTTGAGAAACCGGATTTCTTGCCGAGTTTCGTTGCGAATTCAGCGAGGTGCGCAGGCTGCATGTCGTTGCCCGGGGTGTTCATCAGATCACGAGCGATGTAGGTGGCTTCAGAATAAGTTTTGGATTTGTCTACAAACTGTTTTGCTTGAGTTGTTGTAATGGAAGTTCCAAGAATTTGAATTTTCAAAGGACCTTGTTTGTCTGCTTCAGACTTGTAGGAATTGAATTGGTAAAGACCAAGCTGGATACCACTAAGAAGTCTTTCGTAGACGTCGGTGCTTTCGAGCTTGCCGCCAGGATCTTTACGGCCGGCGCGATCTTCTGCGATTTTTAATCCAGCAGGTAGCAGGGATTCAAGGGCGAAGTCTGCAGCCTTGATACCGCAGTTGCGAAGGGCAAGCCCAATGCTTGCTCCAAGCGAAAGAAAATCTTGCGCGCTGAATTTAGATTCCTCGCCAAGTCCGACAAGAAGCAAATTCTTGTGGCTACCCAAGTGGTGCTGGTTGGCGAGAAAGCTGGTGCTTCCGCGTTTAGCATTGAATCCATCGATGGATCCCAATGATGTCATGGCGATTTGGAGGTCTTTCCACCCTTTGACGGAAGGGGAAAATTTGTAGCCACTTTTTGTTTCGGTGACGCCGACGACCAAAGTGTCTTTGAATTTGACTGATTTTGGTGCGGAAGGGGTGAATTTTTGAAAGTGTATCTCTGCTTTTAATGGAGTCATGTTATCCTGACCTAGCGTGACTCTTTCGTTGAGTAAATGAATAAAGATGACAAAGAAAAGAACAAATGAAGAGACAAATTCGTCTATAGAACAGGCTTTTGGCCAGAGCGTTTTGTCTAAGATGGGGTATCGGCTAATGAAGGTTAGCAGATATTTCGGGTGGCCCGTTCTTTTGGCATTTTTATTGGGTCCACCGGCGACTGTTGGGGCGCCTCAGCTGCTGAAACTATTTTTTGTGATCACAATCCCAGTGGCATTGAGTGCGGTGGTTTTGAGGTGGTGGAGTTTTGGGTTTGTGCGTGAAAAGCATTTTGTGGTCAATGGACCTTTCCGATATGTAAGGAATCCCGTTGAGCTGTCTTGTTTGCTGGGGTACGTCGCAGGCGGCATTCTACTCGCACTTCCCGGGTGGTATATTGGGGGGTTGGTTCTGATGTCAGCGTTTTACATGTCCTTTGCGTCGATCGCATATGAGGAAACCTTGCTGCAACGTTATGCGTCAAAATATGAGAGGTATCGTCAGCGGGTAAGAAGATGGATTCCACTTTCGCTTCCAGCTACAAATGCTGAAAAACAAGACTTTTCTATCGGGCGAGCCTTCTTCTTTGATAGGTGGGGGTGGATTTGGTTTCTCAGCTATTGTGCTGTCTATGCGATACGAAGTCGCTGGACCGCTCCGTTTTGGGGCGGAACTTTTTACTAAAGGCGAATGCCGTAGCCTGCTTCGAGAAGAAGCATTTTTTGAGGATTTTGATAAAAGCGTAAGCCTAACTTGATAGGGTATTCTCCCACGGGGAGCATGATTCCGCCTCCATAAGTGACTCCGTAGTGTGGGCCTGAGTCAGTTTGGCATCCAGCGATCACACAATTTCCGGCCCCATCTAGATCGGCTTCGAAGCTGATTTGAGTAAAGTGCATTCCGATCACAATGTAACCGTTTATGAAGCCCTCTGTGTACATTTCGTGTCTGTAAGCTGCTTCGACAGAGTATGCTGTGTCTGGGCCTGCGTGATGGTAAAAAATCGATCCTTCCAGAGCGCCTGTGGGGTTTCCAATCCTTATAGCCCCACGTATTCCCAGGACACTTAATGTCCCGGGGGTGCCCCAACTATCGTAAGGGAGATTTTTAGCAACAAAAGGCATGATTTCAATGGCGTAGTCAGGTGAGATCTCAGAACCACTGTTGTTCTTCTGCGCAAATACAGGCTCAGGTCTGCCAGCTAGTATAGTGAAAATCAAAAAGATGGAACGCAGCATCCAGTTCATGTTTTCCAGTGTATCACTCGAGCTTGGATTTGAGTATATCAATGAGGTGACAGAAATTTTGGACATGCCAAGCCCTTTGCCCGATTACAGCGGCACTTTTCCTTTTTTTTGGTGGAAGAATAAATACAAGACATCATTGCCTCCTAGAGGGTACGTGTGGATGGTTCATGGGCTCGGTGAGCACATGCAGCGCTATGATGAAGTTGCCTTGTTTTTGACGCAACTTGGTTTTGACGTATTAGGAATCGATTTTCCTGGTCATGGATTGAGTCGTGAACGTGGACATCGAGAGATTCGTAACATTGATGACATGATCACTTGTTTGAATTCAGCCGTTGATTGGTGGTTCCGTGAGGGGCCTGAAGCAAAGCAAGGAGCTGCAAAGAAAGATTGGTTTTTGCTGGGGCATAGCATGGGGGCGATCACTTCGTTGGTCTGGATGCTAGAGGCTAAGCAAAAAGGTTTGAAGTCTGACTTTGCAAAAGCCGCCGTGATTTCTGCACCTCCACTTGAATTGAGATTGCCAGTGCCGGCTTGGAAGGCAGAACTTGCGAAAAAAATTCATGGTGTTAAGCCCTACTTGGAGATTGGAAACGAGATTTCTATAAGTGATCTTAGCTATGAAAGCGCGAACCTTGCGGCTTACAGGGGAGATCCTCTCGTTCATGGGAATGCGAGCCCAGATTTGTTCCTGTCGATTCAAAAATATTCTGAAGAAGTGCTGAATCGTGCTGCGGATTTTGAAATCCCCGTTGCGTTGATTGTTGGTGAGGACGACCCGATTGTATTGCCCGATGCTGTGGAGAGGTTGTATCATGCGATGGGAACTCACAAAAAGTTTTTAAAAATGCCTCGTTCAAAACACGAAATTTTGAACGAGGTTGGAAAAGAAACATCTTATCGATTTGTTGCGGAGTGGTTTTTATGAGTGATTTATTAGATTTTTTGAAAAACGATGCCTTGAAAACTGGGGTTAATGTAACCTTGGCCAGTGGACAGCAGTCTGATTACTACGTTGATACGAAGCAAATTAGTTTGTACGGTCCATCGCTAAAGGTGATCGGAGATGCCTTTTGGAAAAAACTTCAAGAAGTGGATTCGAGTTGTGATGCTGTCGCAGGAGTAAGCCTTGGAGGAGACCCCCTGGCTTCTTCGGTTGTGTTGTCAGCCCATTCTCAAGGACAGGCCATTAACGCTTTTTTGATTCGAAAAGAAACTAAGGGACATGGAGCGAGTCAGGGTGGACGGGTTGAGGGACGCAAGCATTTGAAGGAAGAGCTCAAAAGTTTGTGGCTTTTGGAGGATGTGATCAGCACGGGGGGCTCAAGTCTGTCAGCTGCGAAACATCTTCAAGATGAAGGCTATCCTCTTAAGGGCGTCATCTGCGTTTTGGATCGCGAAATGGGCGGTCTTGGTAAATTGTCTGAAGAACTTGGAGTGCCAGCCTTGGCCCTTTATTCAATTCGTG
>CAZXHL010000069.1:0-13061 GCA_964640545.1 uncultured Bacteriovorax sp.
CTCTCTAGCGCCATGTCATAAGCCTATGATTTCATGTTGTTTTATCCATTGTTAAGAAGCGATTTAGCCAGCGAGAATCCTTAGTATTTCCAACAATTCTGCCGATAAAGAGACGTGGAATTTTCTCAACTCTTTCAGGCCTTTTTTGAAGAAGCCAGCGATGCAATGCTTGCCGTCAACCTCGACAAGGGATTGATCATTCGCGCCAACAAAACACTCTGCAACTTATATGGCTTCGCAAGAGAGGAAGTTGAAGGCGAGAAACTAAACATCCTTCACACCAGCGTCCCCACCGGAATGGAGAGGGAGCGTCCCCTATCCATTCAAGTCATCGAACACGAAGGCTATTACAACGACATCATCATCGCGCCCAAAAATGGAGAAGCACGCTTCGCATCAGTCAGAGTGAGACACCTTGATATCGAAGGCGAAAACTTTGCGATCGCCGTTCTTTCAGACGACACGGAACGTCAGCTCATGATGCGCGACCTTGTGGCAAAACACCAATCCATGGAACAAGCGTATCTGGAACTGGGAAACGTCCACAGCGAACTCAAATCTACCCAAGAAAAGATGACTCAAGTTTCAAAACTTGTTGCACTCGGAGAACTTGCGGCGGGTATGAGCCACGAACTCAACCAACCCCTCACTGGCGTGCGTGGTTTTGCTCAAGAGCTAGAAGACATCTTGAGCTCGGAAAAACGACCTAAACGAAAAGAAGTCATTGGCCTTACTAAAGAGATCATCACCAACGCCGACAAGATGGCATCACTTCTCTCCCATCTTCGTGACTTCGCAAGACAAGAAAAAAACAATTTCAACACGGCCACCGATTCAAGAACCGAAAAAGTTTCTTTGAAAGTTGCCGTAGACAATGTCCTCAAGCTTCTCGACAAACAGCTCGAAGATCAAAAAGTCAAAGTCTTTACCGATGTGCCAGGAAGCTTATCTGCTTTGGCGCAGATCCACCCGGTCGAGCAGGTTTTAATTAACCTGCTCACCAATAGTCGCGATGCCGTGATCGACAAACACGCTGCCTCAGGCAAAGGCCGAATCGATATCCAAGCGTGGGAAGAAAATCAAAAAGTTTTTCTGCGCGTGAGTGACAATGGTTGCGGAGTTGCCGAAGAACTGCGGGGACGAATCTTCGATCCTTTCTTCTCCACAAAAGATCAAGGCGAAGGCATGGGTCTCGGACTTTCCATTAGTTTCAGCATCATTCACAACTTCAAAGGACAGATTCAAATTGAAGAGTCCGGTCCCAACGGAACTTCTTTCCTCATCACACTGCCAACAGCAAACAGCAAGACGTTGAGGGAGGCAGCATGAAAAAGCATGTGCACTTTAGAGTCTTGATAGTGGACGATGATCCAACAGTAAGAAAGGTCCTCGTGAGTCGACTCGAACGTCGCGGTTACAACGTACAAACCGCCGACTCGGCCGAAGAAGCCCTAAAGATTAATGAAGACTTTCAATGCGAAGTTTTAGTCAGTGACCTACGGATGCCTGGCCTAAGTGGTTTTGAGCTCATCGAAAAAATCCCAGCACCTGCAATCATCATCACAGGTCATGGAGACAAAGAATCCGCCATAAAAGCCGTCGAAGCGGGAGCCTTCTCCTTCTTTGAGAAACCTTTCGATCTCGATTCCATCAGCATCGCCGTTCAAAGAGCCGGAGAGAAGCATCATTTACTCGACGAACGAGAACGCCTCCTCAAACGACTCAACAAACTCTGCAAACTTCAAGACCGAGAAATCGAAAGCTTGAAAGGCAGTGAAGCTGGAGAGACTCTGCTCATTGGATCCTCCAAAGGAATCAAATCAATACGGCAGATCCTTGCGCAGCTTTCCAAAAAGCCCAAGGCTCCCTTGCTTATCCAAGGTGAGTCGGGGAGCGGTAAAGAGGTTGTAGCCAAGGAGTTACATCGTCTAACCTTCCTTGAATCTCACGACGCCCCTTTTCTTGCGCTAAACTGTGCCACTGTTCCTCAAGACCTTTTGGAGTCGGAATTATTTGGACATGAGAAAGGATCCTTTAGCGGTGCCCACCAACAACGCATTGGACTAGCGGAAGCCGTAAGATCGGGAACTCTCTTACTGGATGAAATTGGAGACATGGCCCCTGAACACCAAACAAAAATTTTACGCTTTCTTCAGGAGAGAAAATTCAAACGGGTAGGCTCAAACCATGAAATAGCCTTCAAGGGCCGCATCATTGCAGCCTCACACAAAAACCTCCCCACACTCGTGCAAGAAGGTCATTTTCGAGAAGACCTCTATTACAGGCTCAACATCATCACAGTTGAAATTCCTCCACTTCGAGAACGAAAAGAAGATCTTGCGGAGCTAGCCAATTTTCTTTGCGAGAAGCACCAACTTAGAGGAATTGATCCGAAGATCGATCTGAGACAATACGACTGGCCAGGGAATGTTAGAGAGCTGAACAACTGGATCGAACGTGCTTCTATCTTGGACCAGGTAAACGACTCTTCAAAAGTCATGTCTACACTTCCTTCGCAGCTAGAAGGTGGAGCTGAATACAATGACGAATTGTCTCAGATAAAAAGTCTACACGAAAAGCGCCAGACACTCTTGGACCGCCATGAGAAGCTTTGGATCATCAAAGCCCTAGAAGAGAACGACGGGAAAGTTGCGCCAACTGCCAGAATGCTTGGCATTGATCGAAAGAATTTATCAAGGCGCATGCAAGAGCTAGGCATTGATCCGGGACCTATCAAAAAAGCGGCTTAGTCGATTCTATTTTTCGAGATTCTGACAGTAACTATTCACTGTATTGAATTCTTCTGGCATAGACCTTAGGTCATACTCCCCATTCGGCAATCTTTTTCGAATGAAGTCAATTCTATCTTGAGTCGCTGGATGAGTTGAGAAGATAGGATATTTCTCAAGAAAATCTTCCTTGCCTGCCATCTCTTCTTGAAGCCCCACAAACATCTCATCACTTCCACCAAGATGACCGTATTCTTTCAAGACCAGATTTACCGCAAATTCATCAGCCTGCCGCTCGGCATCTCGGTCAAACTTTAGGTCGCTGAATCCGGAGAGCAATTCGAAATATTCCTGAGAATTTCCTCCCCCCATCAAGCCGACGAAAAATCCCTTTAACAGCCCACTTATAAGAGATTTTGAATTGTGCCGTAAATAGACGTGACCGAGCTCATGGGCCAGAATGAAAGCCAATCCATTTTCCGACCTCACGGTTCGAAAGAGTCCACTAGTGACGTAAATTCGCCCACCAGCAGCTGCAAATGCATTAGCCATTTTCATACAGACGAGATCCGAGCTTACCTTGTATGAATCCTCCGTTTTTGGAATATGGCTATCCAGTCTCGCCACCAAGTCCTTGATCAACTTACGAGGCCCCTCTTTTTCATCTTTCATGGTTTCGCCCCCATGCAATGAGCTCCATTTAAAATTGGCATAAAGAGACTGCTCTAGCTTTGGAGGAATTTTATTGGCTATCACACCTGCTATAAAATTGAGAGCAAACAGAACTAAAACAGAAAGAAGAAATATGGCACCAATGAATTTAAGAAAACGCTTGCCATGGGAATGCTCAGTGACATTGAAATTGCTTTTACTCATCTTCGGCTTATATTCTAACATCAGCTTGACTCGTCCAAGGGATGACCGCCGTTCCATAGGCTATGACTTCGACGGTGCCTACCTGCTTTTTGTTTGATTGTTGTGAAATTGATGAGGTCTCCAAGCGAAGGTTGTGAATGGAAGCAGCGCCACTGGCCAGAGCACGTCGCTTCAGACGAACTAAAGCTTCTCGGCGAGCTCTATCAAGTAACGTTTCGTAGACATAGATTCTACCACCAAAAAACTGAGAGAACCCCGCCACAATCATCTTGAAGTAGTCCTGTGTTAATACGACTGAGGTATGCACAAGCATCACCTCTCCTCGCTGTCCCTCAGGAATTTTTTTGAGAGTCGAATGCGGGATATGCAAAAGTTCTTCTTCTTCCTTTATTAGTCTTTGAAAGTGCCGCTTCTCGGTTCTTCCACCAAAGAAGTAGCCCACGGCAATAAGACCGGCAATGAGTGCGAGATCAAACATGGCGGTTCTTAGACCCTTACCGCTGTGCCATAGATATAGATTTCGGCCGCACCACCTGCGATCGAACTTGTGGAAAAACGAATGTTGACGATTGCATTGGCACCCATCTCTCGAGCAGATGAGATGATCCGTTCCAATGCTTCGGCCCGAGATTCTTCCATAAGTTCGGTGTAGCCCTTCAGCTCTCCCCCAACAAAGTTCTTGAGCCCCGCCATAAAATCTCGGCCAGCATGTTTGGCCCTAATTGTACTGCCGGATACAAGTCCATACATCTCTTGGATTGGTTTGCCTGGAATTTCTTCTGTGTTGGTTAAAATCATCCCTCTATTATTTGCTAGGTCATTTCTTTCGGCAATAGTGGCATGCGCCAGCTTAACGTCTTCTTAACAATTCGATGACTCTTCCAAAGCTAACTCACACGTTGTTGATGATTCTGAATAGCCTCACTATTGATGCGCCATCGCCCCTAGTGAATGCGGCACCGCCACCCCAAAAAACGAAGCAAATTCCTCCAGCTCCGATTTTTCGAATAGCTCGCCCCTGGCACATCCCTTGAAATGTATCCATGTAGAAAGCGTCAAACTCTCAAAAAGCTGAACGTACGCTGAACGTCCCAAAGGAGGGCCTTACGATGAAAACGACTACTAACCAACAACTAACAACAACAATCTCAACTCTCATCAATCAGATAAAAGAAGAGAATCTTGCTTACAAATCTCAAGTGGAAGTTCTGCGCAAACAAGTTGACCAGTGGCGAGTACGGGCGGAGCGAGATTTTCTTACAGGTTGTTTACGTCGTGAGGCCTTTCTTAATTTAATTGAAACCCGCAGCCAATTTGGACATCTCGAGTCCGACATGACTGTGGTTGTAGTGGATATCGATCACTTTAAACTCGTAAATGACAAACACGGTCACCACGTTGGTGACTTAGCTTTAAGACACACAGCTCAGATTTTGCAGCAATCTTTACCGAAAGGAGGACTCTTAAGCCGTATGGGGGGCGAGGAATTTTGCATGGTGATCCCTGGTAGCCTTGAAACCAACAGACGAATGATTGAAGGTATCAGACAAAAACTAGCCAACAATCCTTGTCCCCTCGACGACTCTTTTGCCAACGGCGCCAAACTCTTTATCACAGCAAGTTTCGGTGCGTGTGGCTGGGACTCATCGACTCCAATCTTAAAACCGATGATCGCAGCTGATGCACTTTTGTACGATGCCAAAAACTCAGGTCGCAACTGTGTGTGTTTCGCTGACTCACACAAATTTCGAAAACTTCAATCTCCACTAAAAGCAGCCTAAGCACAGCATCAAAGGGGCAGGCAGGGCACTTACGCAGTAAATAATGGCGTAAGTGCCCGATCTTTAATACCCTGCACCTTGAGCGGCACTTGCCCAGAAGCCCCCAATCCGCTAAGAAATGCCTATGAATTTGAAAACCATCGACGAGCTCATCCCCACCGAAAAACTAGGCTTCGGTAACTACTACGGAAAACTCATGCTCGAGGCCCATTACAAAGATGGCGAATGGAAACCGTGGACGATTTCAAATGTTCACGCCCTCGAACTTCACCCGGGTGCCAAAGCCCTTCATTACGCTCAAGAAATTTTCGAAGGTCTCAAAGCTTACAAGCAAGACGATGGTATCTTCATGTTTCGCCCCGACGCCAACATTTCACGCATGAGCAAATCTGCAGAATATTTAGCCATGCCTCCCTACCCTGAAGATCAGTTTCTTGAAGGCATTAAACTCTTGGTTTCAAAATCCAAACACCTTGTTCCAGAATTGCCAGGCTCACTTTATCTTCGTCCCACTATGATTGGCCGCTCTGCAAATTTGGGCGTCGCCCCTTCTGCAGAATATATGTTTTATGTTTTAACTTCTCCAGTAGGCGGTTACTTCGGCGATATTACAAGCGACAAACCAGCCTGCATTGATATCTGGGCTAGTGACATCCACGTTCGTGCTGTTCGTGGCGGATTGGGTGCTGCCAAAACTGGAGCCAACTACGCTGCAAGCTTGCGTGCCGTCGCAGAAGCGAAGAAACGTGGGTTTCATAACGTACTATTCCTTGATGCGATCGAGAGAAAAAATCTTGAAGAACTAAGCGGAATGAATGTTTTTGTTGTCGAAGATGGCATTTTAAAAACGCCTCCACTCGGCGACACCATTCTTGCAGGTGTGACTCGCGACAGTCTTTTGAAAATCGCAAAACAAGAAGGCCTTGCCGTCAAAGAAGAGCAGATCCCCATTGACCGTCTCCTCGAGGGACTCGCAACAAAACGAGTCACAGAAGTTTTTGCTTGCGGAACAGCTAGCGTTGTTACTTCCATCAAAAGACTCGGCTGGCTTCACGAAAGCATCGACATCAATGGTGGCGAACCAGGACCTGTTGCAACGAAGCTCTATCAAACACTCACCGGCATTCAATCCGGCAAACTCACGCCTGTTGATCCGAGCTGGCTCGTGAAGTGCTAATCCAATAAGTTTAGATTCCCTATTCTAGATTCCAGACAAACAAAAGCCCTGAAGTGCGAAGGGGAGGGCAAGGGGATCGCAAATCAGGGCTTTTTAAATCAACGGTTCCAGTTAGGGGGCCGGAACCGATATGATTACTTAGTAACAAGATGGGTTTTAAGAGGTTATCCTCAAAACGTCAAGCATCTTTGTAAAGATTTTTGTGGAAAATGCTGTAAGTCGGGCCTCCGGCTTTACAATCAAAAGCATTATGTGCTAGGAAACGCCGACATTTGCCAATGTTTTCAAGACCTTATTATTGTGCATAAGTTGACAAGGCAGGCCAAATATACCCCTCCCAAAATCACAGCAGAACCACTTAGTCACCAAATCGTGCCCCACCCCTGCCTGAGCTTGCCTAAGTCTACAGATTGTTATTCACTCACGAGCCATGGCCTACCTTATGATGATCCTTGCGACGTTTATCTGGGGTGCTGGTTTTGTCGGGACTCGCTGGACTCTCGATGACTATTCACCTACCTGGTCCAACGCCATGAGGTTTGTCCTGGCCACCATATTCATCTCCCCCTACCTGATCAAAAATTTCAAAAAGCTAAACTTCAAAGTCACAGCCATCTCTGGATTTATTCTCTATTTGGGATTGCACTTTCAAACCCTTGGCATCGCTCAAACCACCATGGCCAAAAGTGGATTCCTCACAGCTTTTTACGCCCTATTCACTCCAGTCATTCTCGTCTTTATCTTTAAAGAAAAAATCAAGACTAGCTTTTGGGGACTGCTCTTGATTGCCATCGCCGGAATTGCACTCCTTTGTGAAATGAGCCTTGATAACTTTAATACGGGCGACACGTACATTCTGATTAGTGCCTTCTTTTTTTCATGCCATATCCTATGGATCGATCGCTGCGCACAAAAAGAAGACCCTATGAATTTTAATTTTTGGCAGTGCCCCTTCGTCGCCTTACTTGCCGTTAGTTGGGCGCTCATCGCCGAGGGCGGCGTGCCGATAGAACCACTTCTTCGCTTTCAGGAACTAGGACAAGCTTCGACCATCTCTGGATTTTTGATCTTGTCAGTTTTCTCAAGCCTGGTTGCGTTCACCATACAAATTTCAGCGCAAAAGAAATTAAGAGCCCACATTGTAAGCCTAATTTTTCTGCTTGAATCCGTGTTTGCTTCTATCTTTGGATATTTTTTGTTCGGAGAAGTTCTTTCGCCGATAGCGCTCTCAGGTGCTGCTCTAGTCGTACTTTCCGTGGCACTAATTCCCGTTCTATCAAGACCCAAAAAAAACTGTCGCCCCTGAAGCTATCGCCTAAATTTATTTGGCTGGCCTCACGAGACTCACAAAGGAAGCCAAACACGAGAGCTTCGGTTTTGAAGTGTGGAGTTCCAGCACCTCTCTTAAAGCCAGAGCACCGGAGAGACGATCTTCCGTCAGAACAGAAGCTAACATCCTTGCCTTCCTTACTCGACGAATCTGGTTCCTATAAGCATTAATGCTCGCAGACAAATCATTCAGACTCTTCCCGCTACTCGCAAATTCAAGCAGCAATTGAGTTTCATCCGACTGTGCTGCATTTTTCAGGAGCTGCGAGCTTTGTTCAAAATCTTGAATGACACCCTTGAGTGCCTCACGTTCACTCTTCGACATCACACCAAAAGAGCCTTTGATTTGCCTGGCAAGATCTTCTTCCAGGAAGCTATAGGTCCTCTTTAAATCAACGAGCTCATGTAGCTGAGCTGAAAGCTTTTCCTTTGCTAGCCCTGACAGCAAAGGCCTCTCCAAAGAATGGAGTCTCGAGAAGACCTCCATCCGAAGCTCGCTACGCTCAGAGATAAACAACCAAAGTTGCAAAGCGTACAAAGGTTTCTTATTTTTCAACTCAAGAATGGCTTCTATCCAACGATCCCCTTGAGGGGCCTTGCGCACCACAGACTCAAGTTCACCTATCGATAAAGCCCAATGTGAAGCGCTTTTGGCGTCACTGATATAAATAGAATGTCCTTTTAGTTCCTTTAGAACATCATCAAAAACAAGAGAGATAACATGAGAACGCTCAGACATGCCCAAAAGTTCTTTGCGAATTTTTCTCATATCCCTAAAGGTTTTTAGGCCAACCTTTCGAATGATCTTCATATCCTCAAAGTTCTTCATCACAAAGACTTGCCCCGCAGCCACAAAGGGTTCAAACGGCGTCGCGAGCACCAACATGGCAAGCCCCGGTTGACCGAGGGCCGACAGGATCGGTGGGAGAATGAAGGTGCTTAAAATATTAGTAATCAGAAACGTTTTTGTAGCTGGTTTTGCATATCTAGCAATCGCATGGCTTCGAATCTTAACACTTTCCAAATGGAGAAAAGACGAGTGAATCATTCGCTTCCAACGAGACATAGGCACATTAGAGAGTTGGACTTGGTGTTTGTTGTAGAACTCAAGAGCCTCAGCCTCAATCTCGGCATAAAATTCTTTGGCACTCAAATCAATCGCCTCGAGGTCCTCGGCCACACGATTCGCAATAGCACTATCCAAGGCAAGCTGGGTGTCCCCCGTCAGGGGCTGCGTTTTGGCAGTAGACGAATAGAGTGATCCTAGCGATAAAATAAAGACCATAAGAATTTTTTTCGACGTGCAAACCATAAAGATTCAAACTCAATTCTGGCCGACTAGGCCTGAGCATCTGAAGCAATTCTTAGGCCAAGAGTGAAGCTCTTGATCTTTAAGAACAAAGCGAAAGCTCGACTTCAGAACCGGCTGGTGATCTTGTGACGAGCTGCCTATTTCTTGGGCAGTATAGATTCCCTGAAATGCCTCCATCACAGCCCAAAGATTAGACACTTTGGCAAACTTTGTCCTTTCAAGCAGATGAGCAAATCAAATATTATGCCCTCATGAACAGGATGTTTTCACTCCGTCTTTCTTTGGCTGGTTTGCTAATCTTTTCGTTGCAGGTTCAAGCCAATGCAGAACCCACATGCACCGAGGCCTTAAAAACATTGATTGCCGCACAAAAGGCGACAAACAATTTTGCCTCGCATTTCAAGAATGTAGAAGCGCCTGGAAATGTGATGGGCTTTGCACAAGTACATACTCAAGACCTCAAAGCGGAGCACATTGCTTCTCTCATGAATCTTTCAAAAAAAATGAAGCTGCCGCCGGAGCAATTGCGAATCAAGCTAGACTCGATCCTCACAGCATCACCGAATCCCCCGATTTATAGAGCCATTAGACTGTTGGAAGTTGCCGAGCTTACTAGAACACCATATCCGGAGTTACGTAAGAGCTTAGACTCGCTAGAAAAAGTGTTTGTCAGCTCACAAAAGAAACTTGGATTCAATGACTCCGAGATCCCTGAGCATTTTAATCCCGACCAAATCATTAGACTCTATCTTGCAAATGTTTCAATGAAGAACGTTGATGTTCCCAAAGTCTATATCGAATTCTTTCGCACCTTTGAAAACACGAGGGCCGAACCTTTCCTAACTTTTATTCAGATTCTCAACACTCACGGCCTAGAAGCCAATGCTGCCATCGAGCATCTAAAAGCATTTAAAGTTCTCAAAACTCAGCCGGGAAAGAGTATGGGATTTTCTTCAATCGTTTCATCGCAAGAAAAAGTGATGAACCCAAGTCTCGAGGAGTGTCTATCATTACTCGAACTTCAAAAAGCAATGAACATCCCCCACGAAGAATTTACTAGGTTAGTTGATGAACTCGCTCAAGGCGCGTCCTCTGGTGATTGGCGTGGAGTTATCGAAAACCTTGTTCAGGCTCTTCCCAAAAAAGAAGATTGATCCAAACATCTCATCTTTTTGCTGAAAGTTTGGATTGAAATGGCTTAGGTATTGCCGCATTTGAGCGCCAAAAGGTCAGAGCTTGTCAGACCGGCTGGCTTGACCCGACCTTGGAAAACTCTATCTTTCTCCCATGAGAAAGCCCCCGATTTCCTCACTCACCCAACTTCTCTCAATCTGTGCTTTTCTGCTCCTTAATGCCTGCACTATCAAAATGCCATCTCCCGAACTTCCCTCCCCCCAAGGCAACACATCAGAGACCCCAGGCGACACCACCGACGAAGCAGATCCATCGCCTGGAGAGATCGAGGACCCGCTCCCCGACCCGAAGCTAGGTATTCAAAAGCTATTTGCAGCTTATCCTTGGAATTTTGAGAATTCAGAAGTCTATCAAAGTCTCAAACAAGACGGCTACTCTCTCGACCTTAATGTAAAGGAACTCAATTCTTTCAATGCGTGGATGGAACAAGACGCGTATAGCTCTGCGGAGGTAAAAGGCAACGTCGAAAAACAACTAGTTCATATCGTCGATCAATTGCAGGGCACCCACACGGCGTTTAGAAGATTCATTCTAGATAGGCGATCTTATGTCTCGGCTCCTACGAACCTCAGTATTCCTAGCTCCGATCCTTTCTTGGTTCATATCGACAAAGCCGGAAGTCGTTCGGAGATTGATAGCTTCCTTTATTTGATCGGAGTTTTGTGGAGACTGTCGACCTCCAAAACGGTTCTCCTATACCCTCAATGGATCAAATCCATCACCATCAATGATTCCTTAGCTGAAAGGGCCATAGAGGAAAGTGCAAAGTTTTGGGACGAGAACAGCGCTACTATGGGACCCTTACTTGGATCCCACAGTGAGCAGATTCACCTCGTTGAACTAAACTCATACTCCGCAGAAACTCAGCCGCCTTTTAAACTATTCCCCTCTCAGAAAATGCTTCTCATCAACGAGTCTACATTTTCCTCAGATTTTCTAGACGAGCTTCAAGGATTGCTGTCAAAAGTCAAAGAGATTGTTAAAAGGCAACCCTCGTTAGAGGTAGACCTCACCGTTCCAGTCACGCATAGCTGGAGGCACCCTAAGGCCTTGTTTGAGTATCAACACCTACTGAACTCCATTGATCACTTTCTTATGCAGCGTGAAAAAATTCTTGAAAAACTTCAGGTCAAGAAATTGGAATTTGTGTTGTGCAAAGCAGAGTTTGACCAAAAGCCGATCTGCGGAAGTTACGATGCTAGAAGCCAAACATTAGTCTGGCCCCTAGCCTTTAGACGAGACCCCGAATCCCCACATGTCGTCGTCACAAGGGAAGACATTCGCAGGACGCTTCAGAAAATACTTCGTTAGCCGAGTTAAAGATCTCCAGATATGGAGAGACCACTAGTTTTTCTGACTTTATGTTTTACACCGATAAACTTATTGCCTTTCACACGAAGCTTTGCGCTGCCTTCACTGTGCCTTAAAGCTTCTTTGCATTTGTAAAACACATTATCCTCGACTATGAGATCGGAGCCGCCTTTGAAGCGTATGCAGCGAGTCGCATCGACAAAGTCATTGTTCTTGATCAAAACTTTTTTGACAGACCTAGGGTTAAATTGAAGACACTTGTCTTCGCATTTTGCGAACTGTGAATCGGTGATCTCGATGTTATCGTAGTTTGCATTTTTTGGAGCACTGATCGCATCATCACAAACATCAGCCATGACAATATTCTCGATTTTAATATTGGATCCACGAAGATGAATTCCGTCTGGAGCCCCTTCAATAAAGCAATTACGTAGCGTAGCTCCCGCGCGAAGAACGAACATAGGTGGCATGCCTTCTTTCTGGCTGCAGTCTCCTGGACCTGTCCAACGATACGTTGCTCCGTCGCAGTCGAAAGTTCCCGAGATTGTCTTCGTTCGATTGAGCTGGACGAGCTTGTTGCTGGAAGGTTCTCGGATCTTCGGGGCACTACCACCACCATCCCCATCGGCTCCGCCGCCCCCACTCACCTCGCAGGCTCCTAGACTTAAAATTAAAACAGTCATAAAAGTAGATCGTGCTTTCGCACTTAAAAAATGATTCATATTTGCCCCCCTTAGGCTAGTTAATCTCGGTAGAGATCTAATATGCGCTCTTGGCGCATGAAATTTCTAAAACTACACGCTCTACCCCTCTGATAGGGCGTGTAGTAGTCGGACGTTTTAATAAGCGGGGAAGGTAGACCTGCCCTATCTTCGCTCACACGGTGTGAGCCCTGACAAAGATGCAGTGGAACATTTTTAAGTTTTGATGAATTCCAATCGGGAACTGATAGAAGCAATAAACAGAGATCTGCCAGTGCGATGGCATGATCTTGAGGATTGCTCTGGGCTTTCTCCGAGTAGAACTTCAACGCACTTTCGAGCGCTGGACTATAAACATCAGCAAAGGCTTGTGCGGTTGTTGAAGTGTTGACTAACGCTTTCGAGATATCGGACTTCAAAAGTGCATGGGACAAATTGCCCTGACGCTTGAACTCTTCTAGAATGTCGTCAGCCGCTAAAAGCTGTGCCACGATTCCCTTTGAAAGAGCCGGGTCATTGCCCTGCTCATCAAGAATCCAAGTATGAAGTTCCAGTCGAAAGATTCGATCGATTCGATCCGCCAGAAAGCCGCTGCCATTGGGTGTGGTGAGATAGATCTTGTCGAGCGCCTCTTGAGCCTTCGCATCTTCC
>CAZXHL010000070.1:0-13044 GCA_964640545.1 uncultured Bacteriovorax sp.
CATAAATCACCAACTTCCTGAGGAGCCGCCGCCACTAAAACCGCCGCCGCCTCCACTCCAGCCGCCGCCACCGCTTCCGAAACTACCACCACCGAAGCCACCACCGTATCCTCGTCGACCACCAATTACTGATCCGCCCAATAAACCTAAAGGGCCAAATCTTAAAAACAAGAAGAGCAGCAAAAACAGGGCGTGGACCCAAGAAAACTTTTTGGATTTCTTGGTCGGTCTTTCGCGCACAGACTGCCCTACCTGCCCTTGAGCAAGTTCTTTGTAGAATTGTGGGGCCACATATTTCACGCTTCCTAAGACACCAGCCAATACACCCGAACTAAAATCACCGTTCTTAAAGTGAGGCAAAATGTCGTATTCGATCACACGATTGGCGTAAGCATCGGGAAGATCTCCCTCGAGTCCTTGCCCCACTTCGATTCTGACCTTGCGATCTTTAGGAGCAACGAGAAGCAATAGTCCCTTGTCAGTTTCCGCATCACCAAGCTTCCATTGTTCGGCAACTTTAATGGAGTAGCCCTCAACACTCATTCCCTCAAGGGATTTGACTGTAAGAATACCCATCTGAATTCCCTGGCGAGTTCTGAGTTCTCGAAGAATTTGGTTAAGCGAAGCTTCAACGCTTTCAGATATCACGCCAGCAGAATCCACCACCGGTGCAGTCGCTGCAGGAATGGACTGAGCCAGCGATGTGGCCGGCGACAAAAGACTAAAGAGTAAAACTGCCGAACGAAACAAAAACACTACAGATCAACTTCCGGAGCTTGATCGATGTTAACCTTTTCCGTTTCGCCCACGTCCCACTGAGGCATCTTCTCATAAGAATAAAGGATTGAATTGGTCCAGGAACTCGGCGGGACGGTTACCGAGTCATTAAAGATCTTGATGGATTCAATGTATCGATTCCTCGCGATAGTGATTCGATTCTCGGTTCCTTCGAGCTGTGCCTGGAGGTCTCTAAAGTTTTGATCAGCTTTAAGATTTGGGTATCTTTCCGCTACGACCATAAGTTTACCCAGTGCTTGAGTCAGAGACCCCTGAGACTGAGAAAAGGCCTTGATTTGGGCCGCATCCAATTTCGAGGCATCAATGGTAGTCGATGTCGCTTTGGCTCTAGCTTCAACGACAGCTTGCAAAGTCGCTGCCTCATGCGAGGCGTAACCCTTCACGGTCTTCACGAGGTTCGGAATGAGGTCAGCCCGTCTTTTATATTGGTTGGTGATCTCAGCAAGAGCCGCCTCTACCTGGTTCTTGTTCTTTGGAATCGACTGAATTCCACAAGATGTCACAAACATAAAAGAACATAATAACAAGAACTTATGCGTATTAAATAAAGCTTTCATAGCCGCCATCATAGCTCTTTTTCCTCGATATGACAGACTGCTTGCTATTCTTGAGACATGCTGATATGATGCGGAGCGTTATAAATTTGCCGCGTTTGCGTTGAATCAATTGCACTGAAGTAGGAGTTCATAATGTTTAAAAAGAGTTTGTTTCTATTCTCCGGCCTTTTCTTTTGGGCCTTGCCCCAGATCGCCGATGCCACCCCAATACGCCCTGCCTCCGCCATAAACCATGATGATTGTGCGGAACACCTTATTTACCTCGTTCAAGGGGTTCGAGACTCAGGCCTTAGAGCTAGAGAAACAAACAAGCTTATTAGAGAAGCTAAAAAGTTCAACCCTGAAGTCAATGGCTATACGGTCAACGAGCGCACGGCCGCATGGTCGAATTTCTACAATCCAATGACTGACGGTGGAGCTGATGCCAACTGGATTGACGGACTTCATGGCCCAAGTCACCCCCTCAATGATGTCTTCTTTAGAAATGGTGAGTACAACACCCGCAGATTCAAATCGGCTGCCGACATCAAACGTGGAATCGAAGCGCTTTCACAGGAAGAACTCAACTCGCTCCCTTCTATTCGAAAATATGACATCGCTATGGGGGATTTCAGCATGAGTGCCACCAAAGAACAGATCAAATATTTTGGCACCGAACGCCGCCCTTCGCCTGAACGTTGGGAAGGCTTCTGTTATCCGATGCGCCTCATCGGTGCAACCTGCCCAGTCCCATCTCAATCTGTTTCAAGAGAAATTCCTGGCACGAACAAAACTGTAGATTTTAGTCCATATGACGTAGCTACCATCGCCGCAGCTCACTGGAACGGCACATCTCTTTATGCCCGAATGGGTAGCGTGAATAGAGCGACTAGAGACAGAGAGCCGCCAAATGCTGGTGCGTACCACATTATGCTCCAAGCCTACAAAGCTATGAAAGAAAAGTATGCTGAGAAACCTTTTGCCGCAGTTTTCGATGTTGAGCCAAATGCAGAAATTTGGAACGAAGCACTTCAAAACTGGTCTTCAGAGTATGGAGAAGTTTTGGAACTAACAGCAACGCAGATCCGTACTTGGCGCGCCCCAACGGGAGCCCAGAAATACGTCGACGTTCGAACCAATGCCCAACTCACCCATGAAACCACAGCAACTGACAATCTCACTCGAAGCACCGTAGCCAACGGAAGAGGCATGAATAGTGTGGATTACGAATACCGACTTTATCTTGATAACAACGATCAAATTGTCGGTGGTGCATGGTTACACGACTCGGGCCGCAGTTATCCTGACCTCGTTGGGTTTGCCAACGGATACGGCACGGGCACCGACAACTTAGACCACGATACGGTGGTGCAACTACTTCGAGATAGCACAGAAGAAACCGATCACATTATCCCAGGGACCTAATCCTGGTTTAAACGTCATTACACAATAAAACCCAGGCTTTGACTTCCAAAGCCTGGGTTTTTTTATTTCCATGTCTTCAACTGTGCGCGCTTAAGTGTTGCAAGAGCGTCTCCCGTTTTGGGGTCTTTCTAAGTCATTTTAAATATTTAGATTCAGTCGAAGGACTATGGGGTGAATTGCTGGCGCCAGCCAGCAAGAGGGGAGTAGCACTCCCCTTGTCCTGAGTAATGAATATAAATATTTAGAATGACTTAGAAAAGCTACTAAACACGCTCTTGCAACACTTAAGCGCGCACAGTTAAATCTTAATGCTAGATTCACAAATCATTTATCGTCTTTTAACCCAAATAAAAATGATGGCTCACTATAATCGAGTCATCACCATGAGAAACATATACTTTATCATTATAACTTTGTTTGTACTCAATGCCTGTTCTTCCAAGCGCACCGTTTCAGATGCGGAGTTAGAAGCTCAATTTGAAGATCATGCAGCCGATGCTAACGGAGGCTCTTCAGGACAACTGTCCGACAAAGAGCTTTCAGAAATGTATGAAGCTGCGGGCATGCGGAAACCTTCAAAATCCAGAAGACCTGCATCAGCAGATTCATCTATGGGTTCGTCAATGGACTACAGTTCATACAACCCAAACATGACGCCTGATGAAACCTTGGTCTACGCCTCTCAGCATGCGGTTAGCAGAGGGCCTGCATCGCAACCAAAAGGCAAAGGAGCTTTTTGGTCGCTAGGCTCTCCCTGCGCTGTACATGCTCAGCCTGACGCTGGATCGCAAGTATACTCTCAACTCAAAGACGGTCGATCGTTATGGGTCGAGCCTGCATCTGATGGCTGGGTAATGGTCCAAAGACAAGCGGGACCTGGCTACATGCAATCTCAGTGTTTCCAGTAAAATGCAAGTTATCTGCTTCCAGCAGATGGCTAACTACCTAGGTTCAGCGATCTATGGACAGTCAATAAGCGCTGGATTCAATCTATCGTAAAAAAATGTCAGAGGGAAGGTTCTTACCTTTCCTCTGATTTTCGTTTGGAGCCAAAATCTCACAAGCTCATTGCCCCACTGACCTCGGTCAAAAAAAGACATTTTGTATTGGGCCCCTTCGGGCGAGTAGTCGCCATGAATATGGGCAAAGTTTTTCATAGAGGCCTTATCATAATTCGCACCAAGAACGAGTGCGTGTGCCCCCATCATCATCCAAGGCTTTAGATCTTTCTCAAGAGAATAAACGCCGTTCTCATCCAGACTATCAATCTCAATATTCAGCTGAACCAAGGCTCCGCCACACGCAATCTGCCTATCGCGCTTGAATCGAACACGAAACAAAGCACCTTCACTAGCGACTTGCCCAAGTTCATCAAAATATTTCAACACAAGACCATCTTGATTCCTAGGATCTTCTAGAATCTCTTCTTCGGCCAAAGCTCCTTCAACCTTCAAATCCCAAGAAAACTTTTTCATCCCTAATGATTGAGACTTCACTTCAGCATAAAGAAAGAATTTCCCGCCCTTGAGAATAGCACGTGTCGCATCCTGATTGTCAGGGTGAACATTGTTTAGATTCAAAGGAATTTGAAAGGAAGCTGAACTCTTATCCCAAAAAGGGTGAACGTGAGCAAAACTTTGTAGATCTTCTGAAATCAAAACGAAGTGCATGAATTTCATGTGCATCGCCTCAAAATCACGAATCACCTGGAACTCTTCCGCATCTGAAGCTTTTGCAAAAAACCGCATTTCCACAAGAGTAGGTTCTCCCGCTCTTGCACTTCCATCTTTCACACCGTTAATATAGATATCGCCACGCAATGCAATATCGTTGCCAGAAGCCCCATCTTCCATCAAAGCAACTCTAGATACCTGCAGGCCAGGCATCGAAAAACCGAGACTTGAGCTCGTCGCAAAGACCCAAAGCAATAACGCACCAAAGAAATTAAGACACTTTAAGGATGGCATGAGATTCTTATTTTGCATTCGAACGTCATCCCAAAATCTTCGCTGTATTGCAAGGGCATAGACATCGCACTAGAGTATTTTCCTATGATGCCATCAAAGCTTAGTCCTAAGTCCGTATATTCTATCGGTCTCTTACTTATTTTTATTGCCGCGTTCGCAACAACTGGGGAAAAATCTTTTGCAACCGCAGCCGACACGAAGGTTGACCTCGATTCTTCCTTGCTTCAAAATCAGCCTTGCATCGACGGACTTTCTGCCCAAAGCTTCCCCTGCTTAAATGTAAACTTGTTTTCGAGGTTAGACCTCAAAACCTCTGGGATACCTGCAAGAAGCACCAACGATATCTGGGGTTGGACTGATTCAAATAGTGGACGGGAGTTTGCTCTCGTTGGATTAAATTCTAAAATGTCTGTTGTGGAAGTGACGGACCCAGCAAACCCGATTCACTGGGGCGATCTAAAAACGCAAACTTACAGCAGCACTTGGAGAGATGTGAAAGTCTACCAAAACCACGCCTTCATCGTTAGTGAAGCCTACAACCATGGGTTGCAGATCTTGGACCTACGTCCGATCCTAACTCTTGATCGAAGCTCCGCACCATACGAATTTTCCAACTCTGCTTTTTACGATATGTTTGGAAGTGCCCACAATATTGCCATCAATGAAGACTCTGGTTACGCCTACGTTGTAGGAACGGACACATGCGACGCGGGCATGCACGTTGTCGACATCAGACAACCCCTGCACCCAACTTTCGCGACCTGTGTCGACAAAGCTATTTTCGAGCCTGTTCGCGAGATCTCAGAATCTCCCATCCGTATTTTGCACGGAGAAGACTACACTCATGACGTTCAATGCGTAAATTACCATGGACCAGACGAAGCCTTTCAAGGCAAAGAACTTTGTTTTTGTTCCAATGCCGACACTGTTAACATTGTGGATGTCACCAACAAAGCCAACCCCGTTCAAGTTTCCGTCAAAGGTTATAACGGTATCGGCTACACTCACCAAGGCTGGTTAACAGAAGATCACAAGTATTTTCTACTAGGCGATGAGCTTGATGAAATGGAAGCGGGCCACAACACGCGCACCTTAATTTGGGACGTCAGTAAAATCAGTGCACCATCGCACATTGGAGATTACTTCTCATCGCAGAAAGCTATCGACCACAATCTTTACGTCAAAGGCAATTTTGCCTATCAATCAAACTATGATGCTGGCTTGAGGATTCTCGACATCAGCGACATCGCAAACGCGAATCTTAAAGAAGTAGGTTTCTTTGATACAGAACCAACCAGCAATGTCGCTGAATTTTTGGGAGCTTGGAGCGTTTATCCCTACTTCCCATCAGGTAATGTGATCCTCAGCAATATCAGTGGACACCTCTTCAGCTTCCAAGATGTGAGCCGTTAGGACGATATACGCTATGGCAAAACTTTATTTCAGACACGGAACCATGGGTAGCGCCAAAACGCTCAACCTTCTTGCCGTCGCTCACAGCTATCAAGCTCAGGGAAAAGGTGTGCTGATTCTCAAACCCAAACTCGACACTCGCTTCGGAGCTGAAAGCGTTAAATCCAGAAGCGGCCTTGAGAAGCAAGCCGATTTTCTAGTGGAACGTGATACACGAATCCCTGCGAAATCGCTAAAAGACATTTATTGTATCTTGGTTGATGAAGCCCAATTCCTAGAAAGTGATTTCGTTGATTATCTGCAATCACTTGCAAGAGATTGCGATATCCCTGTCATTTGTTATGGACTTCGCACAGACTTTAAAACTCACCTTTTTGAGGGATCGAAAAGGCTTCTAGAGCTAGCCGATGCCATAGAAGAGATCAAAAGCACTTGCCAGTACTGCAACAGAAAAGCGGTTTTCAACATGAGACTTATTGATGGAGTTGCCACAAAAGAAGGTGCTCAAGTCCAATTAGGCGCAGAAGAAAGTTATTTGCCAGTTTGCTCGGGATGCTACGCAACGGCATTCTCTGGAAGCCTCTCCAAAGAAGATATCAAATCCCTCAACCCTGAAGCCTAGAGCTTTCGCTAACTGCTTTTGCGACGGCAATACTACCCGGCTGCTTTGTCCATAATAATGAATTCAATTTTTTCAACTTTGGGAATACCATACTTAGGATCATTCATCGGGAATGGGGCTCTTCTTCCGGTATCCTTAAACCCCAACTTCTTATACCATTGAATCAACTCTGGACGCTCACTAATCACAAACATTTCAAAACGACAAAGCTGAGGCCACTTTTCCAAGGCATAGGCCTCGGCTAGTTGGATCATTCGTTTCCCTAAGCCCTGCCCTTGCCGTTCGGGCGATACACAGATCATTCCAATTTCCACAGCATCAGAACCATGAAGCTTTACCTCACAACACGAATCTAGTTTCCCCTCAGTTTCGATCACCAGTATCGAGCGGTCCTTATTGGTCATCGCATCCTTTACCATAGACGCATCAATTCTCTGTCCCCCGAGGAAATCGGCCTCAGTGGTCCAGCCCTTTTTAGAAGATTCACCACGATAGGCTTGATTCACAAACTGAACGAGAGAATCAATTTGATGTGACTGCAATTCTTTAACCATAAGGTATGGTTTAGTTCACCCGGTCTTGACTGCCAACATTGATGTATTGAATAATTTTGGCTCGAATTTCATTGTGAATATTTCCATCAAGAAGCTTATCCACAACTAGCGTAGGCTTCGAAGCTCTCGAATTCAGCTCATACTGGTGGTCATAGGCCTGCTTCATCAAATCAATGAAGTAACTATTGAATTCTACAGAATCAAATTCAGAAATATATCTTCCAGATACAAACTCAATCTCTTCCCTTAAGAATACAATGTTTTCCTCCAAGGCCTCACTGCTTCGATCCGACAGCTGCCCAGGGACAAAGTTTTTCATCGCCTCTCTGCGCTCTTGTAAAGTTTGGGCTCCGTCTAAAACTCTTCGCATTCGCGCGCTATCTCGCAGCTTTTCCCTCTTCGCTCCAGCTGATACATTTATTCTAGAGGGAGGAGAAGCAGAGGGAGAACCTTTCTCCCTCGAAACCATCGCGGCCATGGCAGCAACAAGTCGAGGGTCTATAGATTCGTCTTCCGGCACTTCGACAAGCCCCTTCGAAACATTAGTCTCCTGCTCGACTAGCTCCCCCTGAAACACTTTGGACCTAACAAACTGAAGAGCAAAACCAACTGAGAGAGCGAGACAAAACAGCACGAGAGTTGAACGGTCCATTAGCTATAGTTTCTTACAAAATCCGCTTTTGTTAAAGCTTCGCCGAACATCTTTCTTAGCTTTAATTGCGGTGAAACTCGTCAAACCCAAAAACTGGGGATAATCTACCTTGCATGAAGTCACTTAAATCCAGAATTATTGTAGCTCTAGTCGCGGTTGCCATACTCGCCGGCATCCTCGCCACAGCCCAATCCTTTCTTTCTCCCGACAGCACTGCGAAATGGACAAGCTTGATTCCCGCACTTTTCGCTATCGGACTCGCCTTTGCCACTCACAGAGTTCAACTCTCCCTTGGAGTTGCAATTCTCGTCGGCGCCTTCATCGCCGGTCCACTCACAAAAGTTCCACAACAATTTTTCCATGACCTCACCTCTCCAGTCATGGACATGACCAATCTCAAAATTTTGAGTTTCATGGTACTTTTGATTCCCGGCCTCAATATCGTCCTGAAGGCTGGCGGAATTCAAGAGCTCTTGCTCAACTTCGCAGCCTGGGCTAGCGAACGTCGTTCCACACAACTTGCAACTGTCATTCTAGGACTGCTGATTTTTGTAGATGACTACGCCAATACCTGGATGGTCGGCTCCACCATGCAAGACCCTTCAGAGCGCTCTGGAGTCAGCAGAGCTAAGCTGTCGTTCCTAGTTGATGCCACAAGCGCACCAGTTGCCGGACTCGCATTTGTGAGTACCTGGATTGGCTATGAACTCGGACTATTTCAAAAAATTCTCACCGATCTTCAGATCGATATGGACCCCTATAGCTTGTTTCTAGAGGCACTGCCCTATCGGTTCTACTGTGTGCTTATGCTTATTTTTGTTTTTATTGTAGCCATCAGCGGCCGCGACTTTGGACCTATGCTTAAAGAAGAGATCAACACCTATAAAAATCGCCTCACCAACATGGCCCCAATCGAAACCAAAAAGCTTTCACTTCGGTCTCTGGCGGCGATCATTTCCCTGGGGACTCTCTTTGTTTCAATTTTTGCAGGGTTCATGTGGCAAGGTGATTTTGTATCCCTGTGGGGGAATGGTTTACGAGGCACGGAGCTATTGAGAACACTGCTTTCAAGCGTAGACAGCATTGTGATTCTAGCTTGGTCGAGCGTCGCGTTTTTTATCGTTTCAGTTTTAAGCACTTTAGTCCTAGGCAGAAGGCCCATCGACAAGATCGGCAAAGACTTCATTAGCGGAATAAGATCAGCCATGGTTCCCCTTACTATTTTGGTCCTGTCTTGGGGACTCAAATCCAACTTAACAGCACTCAACGCGTCTCAATTCTTAAGCGATACCTTCGCGCAGAATCTAACGCCAGCCTTTTTTCCAATGACAGTGTTTTTGCTCGCCTCAGTCACCGCATTTTGTACGGGAACAAGCTGGGGCACCATGGCCATCTTGATTCCAACCTTGATCCCGCTAGCTCATGCGCTTGATGGCGGACAACTCGGACTGATCAGCATCATCTCTTGCGCTGCCATTTTGGATGGGGCCATTTTCGGAGATCACTGCTCCCCCATCTCCGACACAACGATTATGAGTGCGACCGCATCTGACTGCGATCTGATCCTGCACGCGCGCACACAAATGCCATATGCTTTATTTGTGGCATTGTTTGCCGCCTTTTTAGCCTACGTTCCAGCCGCAATGGGACTTTCAGCGTGGATCGCCCTACCAGGAGCAACACTTCTGATGGCTCTGGTGTTCTGGAAGATATCAACTAAGGTCGCCTAACTCTAACGGCAGTTCAACCTTAGGGTTTTAGAGATCAAGCGGCAGATTTTGCTATCATGATCTTCGGGCCTAGAAATCAAAAACACATCTTGGTGGCCCATGCTCTTTGGAATGGGACACTTAATTTTTTTCAGACATGCTGATGACCTCACTTGATCGTTATGGATTGAAACCAAGAAACTTGGTAGAAACAAAACTGCTTTCCCCGCTGATGCCAATTGAATACCCGTATCAAGCAGATCCACTTTATATCTAATCTTTCTCGGATACTTCCAATCATCCCAACCATCAAGCCCCTTTGATCTAGACGATTTCTGAACACTCGCCAACGGGACCAAAAAAGGTAGCTCCGAGAACAATGTTTTTTGAAACTTCTCTCGACCGAAGACGCCCATCTCTAGGCGCATAATTTTTTGATACTTTACATCTGCTCTCGCAAGCGGGAGATATGTGATTCCAACATCAATCTTCTTTTGAACTAAAGCGTCCTCGATCTCGCCAGGCAATAACTCATGAAATTCAAACTGGGCATCCACAGGAGCTAACTCAATAAATTTAGGTGCCAATTTCCCAGAAAAAACTTCGAACGATCCAATTCTTACTTTCAGCTCTGAATCCTGCGTTTTGTTTTTCTGAGCAACATTCTTTAGATCATGGACTTCTTTTAGAATCGACTGACTTCTCGCCACAAGTTCCAAAGCATTTTCCGTAAGCTGTAGCCCTCGGCCCGCGCTCAACCAAAGATCGAAACCGACCTGCTCAGCCAAAGCCTTCATTGATTTCGAAAGGGCCCCAGGGGTCATTGATAAGATCGACGCTGCCTGCGTGAGTGACCCTGACTTGGCAATTACAGTCAATTGATGAAGCCTGTCTGTTTCCATATAGGAAACATTAATACACTTTTATTCGCTTTTTAGAAAGGAAAAACGATCCTATCAACATACACACAAAAGGAAGAAGAACAAATGTCTAGCTTAACTATGCCATCAACAAATACATCGGCGCGCTTGCCGACCAAAATAGTTGCCCATGAACCAACAAAAGTTATCAATCGCTCGCTATCGCGAATGGCTCTCATAGAAGCTCCTACCCCCTTAGGAAGCCTTGAGACATATAGCGAACACTTGGAATTCGAGCATCCCATTGCCATAAAACGAGAAGATCTGACGTCTAAACTATATGGAGGGAATAAGGTTCGAAACTTGGAATTCATCCTGTCAGATGTCCTTGAGAAAAAAGTGAACTCCATAAAGACTCTTGTGCCTTACGGATCTAATTTCGCGGCTGCGATTGCCAGCGAATGCCGGCGGCTATCCATTCCACTTAAACTGTATCAATTTATGGCTGATTCCAACCCCCAAACTCATGCCCACGCGCAGTTCGCGGCTCGCCACCATGCAGAACTCAAAACACATGAGGGACGAAGCGGACCTGCCAAAGCACTTTTTGATTATCTTAATGATCAAAATAGCTATGCAATCACGCCAGGAGGCTCAAACATCCTAGGTGCGACGGGACACCTGCGAGCTCTCCTCGAAGGCTTAGAACAATATCGAAACGTCTTCACCCACAATCAAGACCCCACTCACATCTTCATCGGAGCAGGCACCTGCGGAAATTCTGCTGGACTACTCGCTGGCCTCACCCACCTAAGAAGTCAGACGAAACTAGTCGCCGTCAGGTGCGCTTCTCCGCTCATTTGCAATCGGCGCAAGATTATAAGGCTTGCCAATCAAACCCTTTCATATCTTGGTAGCACCGAAAGAGTGAAGCCTGGTCAATTAGAAATCACTGAAGCCCCTGCCCACATTAAATACGGAGTCCCTTCGCCCGCAGCGATACTAGAAGCGCGCAAGTTTTTCGACTTGGAGAAAATCTCCCTCGACCTAACTTATACTTCAAAAGTAATTGCGGCACTCGCCCACATGAAGCGCCATGCTCGAATAGCGGAAACCGACAGAGTTCTTTACTGGCACACCTACTCCTCCATTGCTCACCCAATGACTTAAGCCTATTTTTCTGACTGGAGGTCAGCATGTCTTTACAAGACGCTTCATTTATTTGCCTAATTATTTTTAGTATCCTCGGTGCCTTTGACGGACTTTACTATCATCTCATCAAGTTTCAGCTACATCAGCACCCGAGCTCAAAGACCGAACACTTAATCCATACGATCCGAGGGTATGTGTTTGCTGGAATTGGACTGCTAATTTTTGCACACAACTCACAGGGAAGCTTACTCTACCTTGCCATCGCGCTAATCGCCGTGGATATGCTCTTAGAAATTGCGGACATCAAAGCAGAAAAAACGGCGCGTGCTCCGCTTGGTGGCATCGACCCGAATGAGAGCGTGCTTCACGTCTTTGCCTCTTCTTTCAAATTCGCAGCAATGGTGCTTATCCTACTAAGCAAGCCGATGTCGGCTTTTGATCTGGGAGCTGATGCGTTTGCAGATGACGGTGTGTCAACCCCGCTTCAGATCTTTGCCTACGGCTTCACCATCGTGACAATTGTCGTATCGACCTATTCACTATTTGGTGAATACATAAATGAATACGTGACTAAGCAAACGAATCTACTGTTTGGAAAGACCGAGGCAGATCTGGAACAGAATCCTAGCGCCGACGTTAGCATCCCATTCAGAAGGAGAAGCTTCGGCGTCGCCCGTAAAAGGATTTGAAACCTCAACCAAGTCTGCTCCAATGATTTTCTTGTCGCTCTTTAAGAGTTCGGTGAATAAGTAAGACCATTGGTCATAGCTCATTCCTCCAGGCACGGGAGTTCCCGTGTTTGGACAATACTTAGGGTCGAGGCCATCAATATCAAAAGACAGATAAACTTTGTCGCCGAGATGAGAGAGAATTTTCTCAACCTGTTTCTTCCAAGACTCTCCGCCAAGCAAATCAGACTTCAATTTCCAATCATAAAAACATTCAATGCGTGAATCTGAGGCAATAAGATCTCTCTCCTGGGGGCAAAGGTCACGAATCCCGACTTGGACAAGCTTTCCAATAGGCAGCTCCTCAAGAGCATTATACATAATCGACGCATGGGAGTGTTTGAAGCCTTCGAAAGCGATCCGAAGGTCAGCATGGGCATCAAGATGCAATATATCGAAACTATCTCCAGCAACGAGTTGCTTAACGCAAGCCTTCATCATCCCCAGCGGAGTGCTATGATCACCGCCAAGTAATACAACTTTCTTGCCAGACTTTAAAAGTTTGGAGGCTTCTTCTTCGATGATCGAGTGAAAACGGGCACAACCGTGATTGACCTCCTCGAGTAACTTCTTCATTTCTGCTGAGGCTTCAATTTTTCCACCATCTTCATAGAATTCAATGATGGTT
>CAZXHL010000071.1:0-12888 GCA_964640545.1 uncultured Bacteriovorax sp.
TCAAACTAAGAAACTGCCTTTTGCCTACTTACCCACCCTTAACCGGGATGAACCCTATTTGTGGGTTGCCCTGGCTGGTTTTGGCTACTTTGGAACTGGGTCCATGGCGAGAAGTCTTCGCTCGACCTTTGTTTACCAAATTTTGGTGGAAGCCCCTCTATCGAGGATTTTGGGCGACAGTAATTCCGTGGGAATCACCTCCGGAAAAATTGTAAGAATCATTAGCTCAGGCGAAATCAAATACAAGCCTTCGGAGTCATTTGTTTTTTACCCCGCTGATGTGGATCAAGTCTTTACGGGAAGAACCGTTGTGAGCACGGGTCCAAATTCAGAAATTGTGATCTCACTAGGAGATGGTTCCTACGAGCTGAATATGAAAGCAAACTCTACCGTTGTGATTGATGGAGCTCCTCCGCTAAGCGAAGACGGTGAAGTTGTGGCACCATTGAAAGTCGAGGTCGTTTCGGGAAATGTTTCGGCCGAGGCAATGAAAAACGTTTCAGGCTCCAAGCAGCCAACACTTCAAATGATTGATGTGGAGGAGGGGACTTCGACAGAGGTGAGTGCTTCGGGACAGCGGCTATCCAAAGACTTGTCTCCAGATTTTAAAGTCGAAGCAGCGGAGTCGGTACGAGTAGAAAAAAACTTATCCGAGGAAATTCAGGCTGAGCCATCAGTCGCCAAAACAGTCTCGTCTCCCCAGTCCCCCAAAGTGGCAAACCCGCCTGACACGCAGCCAGAGGAACTTGTGATTTCTGAGGGAGAATTGCCATTTGAGGAATCCAAAGAAGGCTTTACCCAAACAGTCGAGAAATCGATGAACGACGTGTTTCAGACGGAACTGAGGCGGGTGAACTGCGGAGCATTGCTAGAGCTTAGAAGTGAAGTGATGCTGACCTATCTAGAAAACGATAGATTGAGAGCCTTTTTAAAAAAATGGGCGATGCAGATTCGTAAACATGGTTGTAAATAAAGATTTGATTAATATATAAGTTTTCATTGGATTGCTTTCCGAAAATTCCGAAAAGAAGGAAGGATGGCTTTCAAGAGAACAACGTTATTGCTTAGTGTGGGGGCACTCATTGGCATCTCATATGATGTTAGATCTCGTATTCCTGCAGCTTATATTGAATCGCTGAAAAGTTTTCAGTCTCCACCTGTTGAAACAACACAGCCAAAGGCTTGGGTTAGAGAGCTCGGAGGCGACGTCACTCTCTTTAATTATTTTGAATCTAGAGTGTTGGTTCCGGGTACGAAACATTCTCTTTGGAAAACCAGATGGGTGGAACAGTTGACAGGAATCGATGCACTCAGGGAAAGGGTGTTCTTCGATGCAGATTCACTGCAGCTCGTCCGATATGAAATCGAAAAAATTCAGCTAGAGGAAAAAGGCTGGTTTGACGTAGATCACGAAAATCGCAAGGTCCGCTTTGAGTATTTTAAAAACAATGAGTGGAAGCAATCCGAAGACTCCTATAATCATGAATTGTTGATAGGGGCTTTGCTGCCGAAATTTATTTCGGCGAAGAAGGACATTCTTATGAAGGGGGACGATGTGGATCTGTCACTCGCGGTTCCTTTTATGAGAAAAGTGTATAGCTTTACTTTACGTAAAGATTCTAAAGTTCAGTTCCAAGGACAGAATCTTATTAAGATCAAACTTAGTGCTGGTAACATGCTTATGCGAGCTGTTGTTAAGCCGCTTTACTTCTTCTACAGCCCGGAAGAAGATCAGGTCAAAAAGATTGAAGGAAAAGTTTTCCTTAAGAAGCGCATTGGATCGGATCCCGACAAGTGGGATTCATTTGAGGCGGAGTCCTTATTTATCAATCCTAAGGAGCTAGGTGTCGAATCGCCGAACGATTCGTAGCATGGGGCCCCGGCTATTGTTGATCTAAGGCGTGCTGAGCTTCTACAAATCTATCAAAGCTTAGGGCAGAGTTCATGGAATTCAAGGGTCTGATCTTGTGATTCTGAAAGACTGTTGGGGCAATGTCTCGGGTAAGGACTGAGGTTTCGAGACTGTGCGCTTGCTTCCAGCTAGAGCTTCCAAGTCCAGAAACGTTTAATGTGATTTGAGATTCTCTTCGGCTCAATCCCCCATGATCGCTTTGGTGGGCGGAGGAAGATTGAAATGAATATCCGACATTCGCATATAGAAGGAAGTCTGGAATTTCAGCTTGTCGCTTTGGGTCTTGGGCAATGTTTTGAGCAAGTGTGAGGCTTCTAACAATACCCATAGGGCCCGCTATGTTTTCGACATTATTCTTGCGATTCATATCAAACCAGGTGCGGTCGATCATACCATGTTGCGCGAGTTCTATTTCGTTTTGATTGGTAATAATTTTGAGAGGGTCTTTAGTAATTTCATTTTCAATAGCGAAACTTAGATCGCCGTCTTCGGTCTGCTGAAAGTCTTTAACAAGAAAGTACTGAAATACATCAAAACCCACTTGGTTCTGATGTGTGAGTATAATGGCCTTTTTTTCTCCCAAAGCTTCAACGAGAATCGGTGTTCGTGTCCAGGGTCTGTGATGTTCTTCCGGAAGTTTTTTGCGAATGGACTTGAGAGACTGCTGACCTAGGCTTGCAGCAAATAGCTGAATGGGATGTCGACCAGTAACTTTTTCGATGCAAGCTCTCACGTCTTTATCGAGGCTCTCTAGGTTGTTGAGCTTTTGTTTGAGCATTAGGCCAGGAAAATCTATGTTGCCACTAGAAGTATCTTTTTTATAATTTTTTAACTGACCGTAAGTCAGCGGCGATTTGATTTCACGTCCCTGGTACTTGAGAAGGTAAATCTGGGCCATATTATCCCCACTGTAATCCACCATCAGTGTACGCTCTCCTTGATGTTCTTGGTGTCCACGGTAGGTGTATTCAAAAGGATGAATCAAGAATTCTTTCAGATACCCAAGGTCGTGCGAGGGATTTGGTGATTCGGCAGCTCCCACGACAAAATTAAGATTTCTCGCCTGGAAGAAGTCGCCAGCGAAAAATTTCGTCAAGTTGAAGCCCGTGTTGTTGATGAAGAAGTCGCTAGAATTGCTTTCAGCACATCCGGGAGCAACGCGCTTTTCTAGACCACCAAGGTGCCCATGGTCGGAAATTAAGTAGGTCCGAGCGTTCTTCAATATGGGATCAGCTTTTGCGGCATTGAGCACGGTGGCGATACTTGAGTCTACTGTTTTATAGGCCCAGTTCATTTGATGGCTGCCGGAGTGCGACATTTCGTCAATAGAGGCTAGCCAGATAATAATTAAATTTTTAGATCCAGGATTCTTACGAATGGCTTTTGCGATTTCGTTGGCTGAGGCTTGGTCTAAGACTTCAACCCCGGAGAATGTAGAGGATGTAATTTTTCGAATGCTGCGTGGGAGGATGTTGAGGATTCCTTTGATAGGCGGGTAGTTGCCGCTATTGATGGGTAGAAAACCTAACAGTATTTGATCTTCGGTGAAGTGCATTGGGATCCAAGATGTCTGGCTACTTTCTAGGTGTTGGTAGCTTCGTCCTTTACGGATGTAATCTGGAATGAGCAAGTCTTTGCGAGCATCAAGAAAGTTTTCTTGAATTCTTTTTTCAGTTCTGGAGATAGGGTTGTTGGAGCGGAGACCGTGTTCGTCAATCTCCCGTCCCGTAAGAACTGTCGCCCAAGAAGGAAGGGTTAGTGAGCGACTAGTGTAAGCATCAATGGAAAGCCCTCGGTCAATAAAATGCGAACGAACCGTAGGCATGAGGCCTTTTTGACTTTGCTCTAAGAGGCGATCAGGGCGAAGCCCATCAACAAGAAACAGAATTGTGGCTTTGCGCTGATCTGCTTGCTTAGAGGCACTTTGCGCTGTGCCTGCGGAACTCTTGTCGAAGTTTTTGTTGGACGACGAAGGATTTCTCTTTTGGTTACGTTTCAGCCAATTATTAAACCTTAGAAGGTGGACTTCTTTGGTGTGCTTTAATTGCTTGGTGCTTTGTAGGTTTACGATAAAAGAGGAATCAGATTCCTTTTTCACAATAGCTCCAAAGATTTCATGGATGATATCATCGGCTTGCTCGGGACTTGCGCGACTAAGTTTGGTCTTGATGTCTTTGATCTCTTCCTCTGTGAAGCCCCAATCGTCTAGGTTAGATGTGAGAGCTTCTTGAAGGAGTTGGTCAATGGGGAGAGTTGCTAAGCCCATGTCCATGATGGCTTGTAGCTCGCCATAAGACTGCACAGTTGACTCAAAGAACGTTGAGCCCTGTTTTTTCATAACGAACTCAACTCCTTCTCCCGCCATACGCAAGCCAAAGGCGAGGAGTGGAACTGGGATGAAATTGAATCCGATATCACGACCTGCATCAAGAACCCTTAAGAGTCGTGAGTTCATGGAGGGATCCAAGCTGGCATTAAAATCAACAAGTGCAGTTGATGAAACCTGTTGTGAGCTCGATAGGATTCCAAGGGGAATGAGTCTTTTCTTTCTTTCGGCGATTGAGAGAAGGTCCTTGGGTAGGCTAGCTGGACTTGTGAGGTCTAGGTCAAAGTCTTTGTAATGATCAAGGGGGGCGCTGCTCTCAGGATCGTATGCGACGAGGGAGTGATTTGCGGAAATCGGGTAAAGCCAGAGGCCTTTTTCGTTCGCGATTTTTGTGAGTCTAGAAAAATGTAAGTTGGACTCGTCTTTTTTGATCGCTTTAATTTTCTTAGCGTAGTCACTGCGCATTTCCTCATTGACGAGTAATCCGCCAAAGCCCTCGTTCGGATGAAAACGGACGAGAAGTGATTCAATGGTTCTGGTTACTTCTTTTTGAGATATAAGATTTGAGAAATCGCGGTTGAGCGTAGGGTCGTTTTCCAGCTGTCGAAGCATGGCTTCGAGGTAAGCTGCTTGCTGTTGACGAATTAGTTCGGTGTGTCTGGTCATGTGCTTGATCATGTAAGCAAAGCTGCCTAGTGGAGCAAAAGAGAGAACTTCCATTGATATTTCTCCAAGCAGGCGATTGACTAAGGCTCTTCTTGGTTTGTCCGTGTTAAGAAGTTTGGGAGGAAGTGAGGCAAAGTTGGCGGGGTTCTTAGGGGTCATGCGGGTTCGGTGGTTTTTGCGAATGACTGGAGATCCTCCGAATCCTCGACCGTTGTTCCAGTTGCCGAGATCAAATGAATAAACGTAGGTGACTTTTTTGTTTTCGATTTGGAAGAGAAATTTCGGATCGAATCCGTCGCGGAATCCGTCGGACCAGTCTTCGTCAGATATGTCGAGGAATTTGTCTGTGGAAAGAGAGGCACTTGTTGGGCGGAGTCCTACCATCAAGAAGTTGCTATTGCCTCCAGAGCGAATCGTGAAGAACTCAATTCGATCATTAAAGCTTGTACTGCTTGAGGGTTCTCTTTGCGAACTGCAAGACGCCAAAATGAAGAACAAAAAAGCAGCCTTCCACTGGAAGGCTGCTTTCGATTTTTGAGTTATTTCTCTAACGCTAAACACTCTATATATTTTAGGGCTGAATCCCGAAAATGGGCAGAGGGTTATTTGACACTTGCCCTCTGTCAGGGTGTGGATTTGCGCTACTAAAGCAGCATTTTTTGAACTTCTTCGATGTGCTCTGACTCAGTGCGAATGAACTCTCGAATTAGCTCTTCAAGGGCAATGTGGCCTTCCGTGAGGGGAAGGGCTTTGATGTAGAGGCTAACTCCGTGTTTCTCGGCTTCAAGGCTTTCTTTAAGAAGTTCGTTAATCGTGTGATTGTTGGTCTCCGTGACTTGGGCGACTTTTAGAGATGGGTGTCCGCCTAGCCCCGTAATTTTTTCACCGATAACAGCGGCGTGATTGAAGCCTTCGATGGCTTGTTCCTTGAAGAACTGAACGATCGGGAGGCGGTTGGGGCCACGGACCATAAGGGCGTAATGGAGGTATCTGGTGACGCCAGATAATTCCATCTCTATGATTTCATTAAGAACGTTTAAAAGCTGTGGGTTCACATTAGCGGTATCAGTCATAAAATGTCTCCTATACGCTACGTATAGTAAAGCGGATTCTAGGAACGTGCAAAGTCGACAACATTTTTCTCGTCTTTATCAAAGACATGGTAATGCTGCTTCTGGACTTTTAGGCCGAGGGTCTCTCCAACGCTGTACGTTGTGTACGGGTCCACCTTTAAGACACATGAAGATTCCCCAACGTGCCCATACAGCAGCGAGTGATCTCCAAGGTGTTCGATCGCGTATGTTTTGAATTCAAGCTCAGCGCCATCAAGCGTTTTTTGAACGTCAATGTGTTCCGGCCGAATACCGATGAATGCGTGTTCGCCAGCTTTTAGTGATCCAGGTTGGATTTTGAATTTGGCACTGGCAACGACTCCTGGCCCGGAAAGGGTGCAGTTGTTGTCGATGATGTCACCAACAGTGAAGCCAATAAAATTCATCGATGGTGAGCCGAGGAAACCTGCAACAAACTTGTTTAAAGGTTTGCTGTAGATTTCGAGTGGTGGGCCCATTTGTTCAATGTGCCCCTTGCGAAGCACGACGATGTTGTCAGCAAGAGTCATTGCTTCTACTTGATCGTGAGTAACGTAGACCATAGTGGCATTGAGGTGCTCGCGAATTTTGGCAATTTCAATCCTCATGTCGACTCTAAGGGCGGCATCGAGATTTGATAGCGGCTCGTCTAATAGGAAAACTTCTGGATTTCTTACGAGTGCTCTTCCAATAGCTACGCGTTGGCGTTGCCCCCCAGAGAGTTGGCGTGGTTTGCGGTCAAGGTACTTGGTTAGCTTTAATGTCTGAGCAACATTTCGAACTTTTTCGTCGATTTCTGCTGGGCTCGTCTTTGAGATCTTAAGGGCAAAGGCCATGTTCTCGTAGACCGACATATGGGGGTAGAGCGCATAGCTTTGGAATACCATGGCAATGCCGCGTTTTGAGGGAGGTTCGTGTGTGACGTTCTTTCCGTCGATGAAAATTTCGCCTCCGCTGACTTCTTCAAGTCCAGCGATTAGCTTAAGGAGTGATGACTTGCCGCAGCCTGACGGGCCGACAAAAACGGTTAACTCGTTTTTGGGTAACTTGAGGTCGATGCCAGGGATGACCACAGTTGTTTTGTTGTAGACCTTTGATACGTTTTGAAGATGTACTTCTGCAGCCATTGAATGGTTACTCCTTCACCGCGCCAGCCGTAAGGCCGGAGACAATATTTTTCTGAAAAATTAAAACAAGAATGACGAGTGGGACGGTCACGATCACGGACGCTGCCATAATTCGGCCCCATGGGCTCTCAAATGAACTAGCTCCACTGATGAGTCCGATGGCAACAGGAACTGTTCGTGCATCGCTAGATAGAGTGAATGTGAGGGCAAAAAGAAATTCGTTCCAAGCGGCAATAAAAGCAAGTAAGCCCGTCGTGACGAGTGATGGGCCCATAAGCGGAAGGAAAACTTTTGTGAGGATGATCCAAGGGCTGGCGCCATCCATCATAGCTGCTTGTTCAAGCTCCCTCGGTAGCTGCCGCATGAAAGTCGTCAGTAGCCAGATCGTGAAGGGGAGCGTGAAAATCATGTAGGACAAAGTAAGGCCGCCCCAGTGATTGTAGAGTCCGAAGGCGCGAATCAACTCGAACATTCCCGAGAGAACGGCAACTTGCGGGAACATGGACACCGCGAGAATTGTAAGAAGCAGGAAAGATCTTCCTTTGAACTCCACTCTAGAAAGAGAGTAGGCGGCAAGCACCGCAACAAAGAGGCAGAGGATGACTGTGGATCCGGCGACGATAATAGAGTTGATGATGTTTTTGCCAAAGGGTTGTTCTTGGAAAATGCTGAAGTAGTTGCTCCACTCAAGGTGCGTGGGCCAGTATTCGACTTTGAACAAATCAGAAGGACTTTTCAACGAGCTGACAATCGCCCAGTAGAAAGGAAATAGAGAGAAAACACTTACGCCGATGACGGCGATTAGGGAGGCGATTCGACTAATTAGAGACTTTTTCACTAGAGCCTCCTACCAAATTTACTCGCGACCCCATCACATAAAGTACGGTGAAGAGGGCAATGAATCCAAAGATCAAAACCGAAACGGCTGAACCGTAGCCCAGGTCTTGGAAGTCGATCATATTTTCTCTAGCGTAGACTGACATCGTTGAAGTCTCACGGCTGTTGCTTGTCATCACATAGACAAGGTCGAAAATTCTGAGGGCATCCAAGCATCTAAAGATGACAGCGACGACAAGTGCCGGCTTAAGAAGAGGTAGTGTAATTTTCCAGAAAGTTTTAAAGGCCGATGCCCCATCAACCGCAGCGGATTGGTAAACTTGCATCGGAATACTTTGAAGTCCGGCCAGAAGAAGAAGTGTCATGAATGGTGTTGTCTTCCAGACGTCGACAAAAATAATTGCCAGCATAGACAGATCTGAGTCCGCCATCCAGGCAATAGGAGTTTCGATGATCCCGACTTTCATCATCATGTCGTTAATCACGCCGTAGAGATCGTGAAACATCCATGACCACATCTTAGCACTGACGACAGTTGGGATAGCCCATGGAACCATGACAGCTGTTCGAAGGAGACTTCGGCCCATGAAAGGGTTGTGCAAGAGTAGGGCAATCCCTAAGCCAAATACCGTTTCAAGGGAGACTGAAATGATGGTAAAATACAGGGTATTGTAGACCGAGGTCCACCAATCAGAATCTTGAAGAACGTTTTTGAAATTTTCAAAGCCGATCCAGTTCACATCATCCAAAGACAATGTCGCATCTGTGAAACTAAACCAGAAGGTTCTTGCAAGCGGCCATGCGGCCACAAGCAAGAGCAGTAAGATACTAGGAGCTAAAAATAAGTAGGCCTGACGTCGACGCTCAGTTAGTGCAAAGTGGGAACTCATAGGTTATTTCCACTTGCCTCCACGACTGATTCGGCCAAGCTTCTTATCAAGGTCTTCAAGACTTTCTTTCGCTGTTTTATCTTTGCTTAAAACGGAAAAGACAGCATTCCAGATCTCGTTGCTAGCTCGGTTGTATTGAGAGCCTGTGCTTTTCGAAGGGCGAGCTGCAGCTGTTTCAAGTGACTGGCCAAGAACCGCAAAAACAGGGTTGCCTTTTTTGAGGGCTGGAATTTGGTAGAGAGCTTTTCTGGTCGGGAAGAATCCACCTTTGATGAGGCGATCTTTCTGAGAAGCTTGGCTAGTGAGGTGCAGGACGAGACCGGCAGCTTCTTTTTGCTTTTTAGAATATTTGGAAACGGATAACTGCCAGCCGCCTAAGATGGGGCTGTTTTTGCCATTGGCTCCGCCTTTCGGAATTGGCATCACGCCAACTTTTCCGGCAATTGGGCTGTCTTCTGCGTTGGCAAGTTTCCAGGCGTAAGGCCAGTTTCTCATGAAGGCTGCTCCGCCAGATTGGAAGACACCGCGCGCCTCTTCTTCTGCGTAGTTTAAGACGCCTTTTGGTGCGATGGTTTCCACCCAGCTAGCCGCTTTTTCCAGAGCTGCAACGTTTTCTGGAGTGTTGGCTTTGACTTCTCCATTTGGCAAAACGAAGGTGTTGCCTCCAAAAGAAGTCGTCCACTCAATGGCGTTACAGGTAAGGCCTTCGTAGGCTTTTCCTTGGAAGACGTAGCCGACAAACTTGGAATTTGCTTTCTTCTCGCCGGCCTGGATTTTTTCAGCAGCAGACGTCAGCTCACTCCAGGTTGTTGGGATTTCAAGGCCGTATTTCTTGAGAAGGTCTTTTCTATAATAGATAAGGCCAGTATCAACATACCAAGGAAGGGCCACAAGTCGGTTTTCAACTGTGTTGTTGTCGATCAAATTTTGGAAATGGGCAGACTTTTCATCGGCGGGGATCATCCCGTTAAGGTCGACGAAATGGTTGTGAAGAACTCCTGGCCAAATCACATCCACCATGAAGACATCGATGTCTTCAGATTTGGAAGAAAGTAATTGTTGAAAGAGGGCGAGCTTTTGGTTGGTGTCGTTTGGTGTAGATACGAGTTCCACAGGTACTCCGCTTTTTTGGGACCATTCTTGGGCGCCGCTTTTGCAGAGTTCGTATTCGAGACCAACAGCCCCACAAGCGATGGAGATGCCTTTGTCTTTCGCGTGAACCTGAGTTGAGTAAAGGTTGAATGACAGGAGCAGTGTCACCGTAAAAAGGGAAGAGAAAAGGGAAGGATAGACAATAGGGAAAAGTTTTCTAGCGAATTGAGTACGTCTCATGATCAATAACTCCTTAATTTTATCTCTGTGACACGCCAAAAAATATGACAAGCACTGTGACTGCACAGAGATGCTTCGGAAGGGCCGCAAAAGGGTGGGCCTGCCAAGCTCGGAGTCTTATAACCTAAAGGTCTTAATGCGACAAATTGGGAATCAATCCCAACTGTGATAAGCTGAGGCTGGATTTTTAAGGCATCTGAGCCTAATTTGATCCAGATATAGGCGTTTTAGACTCAACTTATGGCTCAACACTTCAATTCGAATGCTCAATTGTTCATATTGCTATTGTTGGCTGTCGTGCGGGGAGCTCAAGAATTATTTCCTGAGTTTAAGTTCTGGCCATTAGCTATTGATATTATTAGTATTTATTCCATCCTATATTTGGTTGGAGGGTACCTCGGATTCGTTATCAAAAACTTTTCTCGGCTACCAAGACTCCTCGCGGCTTGGGGGTCGACGGCAGAGGCGAGGCGGTTGCTCTCTATTATTAGGGAGTTTTCTTTGTGGCTGAGTGTGGGCTTTCTTGGGCTAAGGATTTCTAGATGGTCTTCGGGCTGGAGGGCCGGCTGGGAAATGCGGGGGGTGGATCATTACCATTCCTATTTTAGTGCCGCGATCGTCTGTCTTGTGATTGCGTGGGCTCTTTCACTTCCTAAGGTTCAGCATTGGCTGAGGGGAGTCAATTTCACCTCAGGTCGAAAGCTTCTTCTCTATTATATATTTCTTGCGGCGGTTGCTACGATTTTGCTGATTCTGCCTGTTTCATTGCAGCCAGGTAAGGCACTTGCATTGATCGACGCTGCTTTTATTGTGGTATCGGCGATATCTGTGACTGGATTGGTTCCGGTAAATATTGCCGAGACTTTGTCCATTTATGGGCAATCATTAGTCTTGTTTTTGATTCAGATCGGTGGGCTCGGAATAGTCATGTTGTCAGCCGGTTTGGCGGCGGCCACGTTGCGCCGAATGTCGGTGGCGCATTCTCTGCTCAGCAAAGAATTGTACGATATTCCTGATATTGGAAACATGGGGCAGTTCCTAACAAAGGTTTTTGTTCTTACGCTTTCTTTGGAATTGATCGGCGCGACTTTTCTCTTCTTCTCGATGCCAGCGGATATCCCGGATCGATTGTTCCATTCTATTTTTCATGCGGTTTCGGCCTTCTGTAATGCAGGCTTCAGTTCATTTCCTGAGAATCTAGAGTATGCGCCTTTTGGCGGGGTGGGAATGTGGACGGTAAGCCTATTGATTGTTTTTGGGGGGATTGGCTTCCCTGTTTTGATTGATCTTATCAGTAGCTTGAAGCCTATGAAAAGGTATAGAAGTCTCAATGCCAACACTAGACTTTCAATATGGACGTTCTTGGTGTTGTTTCTACTTGGTGCGTCCGGCATCTTCTTGATGGAGAGTTTTAGTCCCTTTGCGAACTCACGTTCATGGTTGGATAATCTGGGGTACTCGGCTTTTTATTCGATCTCATCGAGGACTGCTGGTTTTAATCAACTTCCCGTCGATCAGCTAAGTATGACCAGTATTGTTGTGATTATGTTTATGATGATCATCGGAGGATCTCCTCTCTCGACGGCTGGGGGATTGAAGACGACAACTGTTGCCGTGCTTGCTGTGGCAGCTTGGAGTAATTTGCGCGGGCTTGAGACACCTCAGTTTGGAAATCGAAGCATCGCCAACAAGACGATCATGCGCGCGCTTACTGGTTTGTGCATCTATGCCGCTGTGGCGGTAACCGCGATTTTGATTCTCACGATAACGGAGAGTGTGGATCCTTGGTCTTTGATGTTTGAGGTCATATCTGCGATGTCCACAGTGGGGCTTTCCCTAGGGGCGACGGGAGATCTCACCATGTTTGGTAAGATGCTCGTAATATTTTTGATGATGGCAGGACGGGTGGGGCTTGTGACCTTTATGTATGCGGGCCTCGGTAAAAGACAAACTCAACGATATAAGGTGCCACAAGATCAATTCTTTGTGGGTTAGAAAGTAAAAGGAATAAGAAATGTCGAAGAAAAAAATCATGGTAATCGGACTTGGAATTCTTGGGGAAACCATTGCGCGGACTCTTGCAGAAGATGGAGCCGAGGTGATCGCTCTTGATCAAGATCCTGTCTATATCGAACGCATTAAAGACGTTGTGGCTATGGCAGTTGAGGGAGACTCTACGGACCCCAAGATGCTCGAGCAGTTAGGTGTTAAGCAGCTTGATACTGCGATTGTTTGTATAGGTGAAAATTTCCCAGGTGCCTTGATGACGACGGTGCAGTTGCTAGATCTTGGTGTAAAGCATGTTTCTGTAAGGGCCACGTCTCAAATGCACTATGATATTTTGAAGAAAATTGGAGCACATGATGTGTTCTTCGTGGAAAGTGAAATGGGCAGAGCGATCGCTCATCGGCTTCAATCGCCTGACATCATCAACGAGATTGATTTGGGCTTTGGGTTGCACATGGTGGAGACTCATGTCTGCGAGTGGATGGTTGGTAAGACGTTGGCAGAACTATCGCTACCAAAGCAGAAACAAATTCAGGTTGTCGCCGCCCGAGACGTAGCAAGTCCCAAAGATCTACTTATTCCTTATGCGGGTATGACATTAACTGAAAATATGCAGCTGATGTTAGTTGGTAAGCATACTGACCTTACTCGGCTTCTGAAGGGCGAGTAGACTTAAACTGTGCGCGGTAAAAAGTGGAAA
>CAZXHL010000072.1:0-12840 GCA_964640545.1 uncultured Bacteriovorax sp.
ACTGTCAGAGTTTGAGTTAAATATAATGCAGGAACTCAAAAGAGGTGCAAGGACAAAGACTAGGGTTAAATACCTGGTATTCGCAAATTTTTTCAACAAACGTGCCATATAATTAAGGTATCACAGTTGCTTCTATGCCCGAGGTTAAGCTTGTGTGAAGGTCTAAGCTGTTGTTTTTTAACTGTGCGCAAATTGAAAATGGCGCACCCAGCAGGAGTCGAACCTACAACCCCCAGATTCGAAGTCTGGTGCTCTATCCAATTGAGCTATGGATGCAATGCGCCTATTGGGTTTCTAGCAGCACATTGTTGAGGGTACAATCCCGACACTAAATTTTTGCCTCAAATGCGACTTTTGGAATATTCTCGGCTACTTTAGAGCCCCTATGACAACAGCTTGGACGGATCAGCAACTGCTTGCTGAGTATAAAAATATATCTGTTTTGGAATCGATTTCTTCCCTCCTCTCCTGGGACTACGAGGCTATGATGCCTGCGGGGTCGGAGGGATTGCGCCAGGTCCAAAGTGCCACTCTTGAAAAGCTTAGTTTTGAGAGGTTTACATCTCCTCATTACGCTGAGGCTGTCTTGGAATCGACCTCTAACGATCCTCAGATCCTGAGGCTAAAGAAGATGATGGCAGAAGCTTTGGCTTTTGATTCTGACTTTGTCTCCAATAAAGTTGAGGTGACGATGAAGTGTCAATCGGCTTGGAAAGGGGCTCGCGAAAGTGGGAATTTCTCAGAGGTAGAGTCTCAACTTTCTGAAGTGGTGAAAATGGCCCGCGAAGGTGTGAGTCGCTTACGGGCTAGCAAACATTTGAAAGACACCTTTTCTGGAAAATCCGATTATGAAATTCTATTGGATCAATATGATCCAGGGCTTCCGGCTGAAAAACTTCGATCCATGCTAGGAACGCTTTCAGACAAGTTGAAGGAAAAAATTCCACTCATTCTAGAAAAGCAAAAAGCAAAACAATCTGAACGAGAACGGGTTCTGCCGCTTTTGAAAATGTCGATCTCCAAACAGAAAGAAATTGTTGAGCAAGTTGTTGGCGATTTGGGCTTTAACTTTAAAAAGGGAAGACTCGATACATCGACCCACCCCTTTTGTGGAGGTTCCCCAGATGACGTCCGTATGACGACACGTTTCAGGGGAAATGATTTTACGGATTCACTCAGTGGAGGGATACACGAAACGGGTCACGCCCTTTATAACTTTGGATTGCCAGAGTCTTTGAGGTTTACTCCTTGTGGGGGAACTGATTCATTCGGAATTCACGAATCTCAAAGCCGTCTGTACGAGAACAATTTAGGTCGATCGATTCCGTTTCTCCGTTATCTTTCAAAGCGCCTCGATCTTCCTGCCGAAGATTTGAACCTTCTTATGAATTGGGTTCAGCCAAGTTATATCCGAGTGGATGCTGATGAGGTGACTTATAATTTGCACATCGCCATGCGGATGGGAATCGAACAAGACCTCATCGAAGGAAAAATTGAAGTTCGAGACTTGCCTGAATTGTGGAGATCAAAGTTTAAGGAATTGTTTGGTCTTGAAATCGAAAGCGATTCACAAGGCTGCTTGCAAGACATCCATTGGTATTTTGGTGCCTTTGGTTACTTCCCCAGTTATTCTGTGGGAAATATTCTTGCAGCCCAATTGTTTGAAAACTTCTCGAATGAGCATAGCTCGTGGGGAAGTGAAGCGGAATGCGGCGATTTTGCTAACTTACTTACTCATTTACGAGATAAGGTGCATTCTCTAGCCTCAATAGACGACACCCCTACCCGCATTCATAAAATGCTCGGCGGACAAGAATTCAAAATTGATAGTTTCGTCAATTATATTGATTTGAAATATCTTGGATAGATAATCGCCTGTTTAGTTTGGCACTTCGGCACGTGAGCAGTTAGGTGAGTAACGGAGTCTCGTGACTCAACTTAAGTAGGTCCGAGTTTTCGAGAACCTTTGTCCCTTTTTTGTGTTGCTGAGAGGATTTCGCGAGCGCCAGTGCTAATTCGTAATCTCGAATGGGGGCCTGTGAGGGGCAATACTTCTGCAAAGGTGCAAGTATTGGGGACAAGGCTCTAATCGAAAGTCCTTCGAGAAAACGTGATTCTGCACGCTCGCCCATAAGAAGTGAGGGTCTTGCGATGATGAGGCTTGTAAAATTTTTACTTCTAGCCAGTCTTTCAATGTCTCCCTTAACTTTTAGATAAGGAAAGAGAGACCTGGCGTCGGCACCTTTGGAACTCAGAAGAACAAGTTGCGGAATCTGGTGGTTGAAGCATTCTTCGATGACTTGATTGGCTAGCTGCCATTCAATCTCACGAAATTTTGCGGAAGAACCGGCGCGTTTCTGGGTTGTGCCAAGACAATAAAAAACCGTGGAGGCCCCTCTGAAGATCTCAGGATGGTGTTTGAGCTCGGGGTATTCGCACTGAATGATCTCGATTTTTTCGTTGTTGCTGAGGTGTTCACGTCTGACGGGGGCCGTAACTTTATCGTAAAATTTGGTCAGTTGCGGGGCTAGTGAAGATCCAATCAATCCAGTAATTCCGCAGAGTACAGCTTTTGACATAAGAGCTTTATAGGGCCCTCGCCTCTCGATGTCTAGAGACGAGGTTTCTGCTTAACTTTTGGCTATTCGGCGACAATATCAAAGATGCTGTTTTGGGATTCGCCACCGATGCTGCGAACGTGAAGGAGGTAGCGACCTGCTTCAGGAGTTTTCACTCGGATCAAGCGATAGAATGAGCGACTGGCTGGCATGCAATACTCTTCAGATCGAAAAGTGTGTAGCATCACAACATAGACGTCGTTTACTTTTTCAACTTGGTAGTCGTCTGAAAGTTCGGCACATGAAGAAGTCAATTGTCCTGTGATTCTGAACTCAACATACTCTTGAGATGCTGGGATATTTTTCCCCGCAAATACGTTAGTGGCTTGAACGTAGCTCATGTTGTCGATTTGGTTGGATGGGGCCAGCTCGATTCCAAAGGATTTTGATTCAGTTCCGCTAGCTCCTTTATATAGAAGTTGATGTTGGCCTTCGTTGAGCATCCCAAGGTCGATGACCTTCCAGAAATAGCGTTGAGCCGCAAGGTCCGGAGGAAGCATAGCTTCATTTTCACAGATTCCTGCCACCGAGCGAATGGCTGACTGTTTGATTTTTACGGTTTTTGCTTCTTCGGAAATAAGGGTGTCGGTTTGCGCGAGGGTGTAGCAAGAGTTCGGAAGGAAGCCTTCAACAACAGCTTGAACGTTGTCGTTGTCATCAAAACCATATTCAGGAATGAAGACTGTGGAATACGCGAGGTCCACGATGACGCTTGTGTCTGAATTCGCGTCTTCGGAAGAAAGTGCGGTTGTTGAAAAGCCAGCCACTAAGAATGAGGCTGCGAGAGTCAAGATGGTGAAGTTGTTGTTGAGCATGATTTTTTTCATGCTCTTGTTCTACTCCTTACTGGCGAGCTTAATATGATCACCATCATGTTCTGAAGAAATATCATCAAGAAAATCCCAGTTTTTTGAATATAGGAGTTGATGAATGGCTGAGAACTTAGGATCGTTCTTACGTTTGTCGTATCGTGTGATCATGAGCGGAGAGGTCCAGCCGGCCATTTGTTGAATTCCGCGATGAGAGGCTCCCTGGTCTAGGGCGTGTGTGATGGCTGTGGCCCTAAGCATGTGGGGAGAAAGCCTTTTGGGAAGTTGGGCAAAGAATCCTGCTTTGCGGACGATGTGGCCGATTTCTCCGGGGCTAATCGGGGTGTCGAAGTCTTTTGCTCTGGTGGAGATGAGTAGCGGTATGTCTCTGTGGGCTTTGAAGAATTTGATCCACTCTGTGGGGTTGTCTTCCATGTTGGTAAAAGGGGCAGTGTCAGGGACAACTCTTTCGAGCCATTCACTCCAAGTGGCTAGTAATCTAGGAGGTATTGGAAGCAGTCGATCCCTTGAGCCTTTCCCGTGAACTCTTAGCAGCCAAGTTTCGTCTGTGTATTCGATGTCATTGAGGTGAATGGCTGAGGCCTCGCTACGTCTGAGGCCAAGCATAAGTAGGGTTTCTATGGTGACTCTTGTAAGGGCGCGAAAGAGTCTCGGAGACTCTAGGTCGGTTGGTAGTGAACGTAGGAGTTTGCGAATTTCGTGATCGGATAGAAAACCAGTCTTCGATTCTTGGGTTTGGGGGAAGCTTCTGACAAGTTCGGCGGGATTTCTGTCGATCCAACCGCGGCTTATGGCCCATTTGCAGAAGCTTTTTAGGACGGCAAGCTTTCTGGTGACGGTGGACTTGGCCAGGCCTCTTTCGGAATAGAGGTGCTCTCTGTATTCGGCGACCAAAAGAGGTGTGAGGCTGCTGTTCCAGTCATTCCATATGTTCTGAACTCTCAAAAAACTGAAGAAGTCTTTGAGGTCTTTGGCGTAGGCCCTTTGGCTATGGGGGCTGAGCTGTACGAGGGAAAATTCCTGAATGGCGCTGCTGATGGGGACATCAGGCAGGCCGGAATTTTGATTCTTTGAGGGGGCTATGAAGCTAGTCTGCTCAAATTCATTATTAGTTACGTCTATATATAATGGTTTTTTCGTGGCAAGTGACTTTTTGTGCGAATTGGGCTCGAGTAGGTAGTCGGCAATTTCGACGGGGATGATATTTTTACGGTCAATTTGAGGCTTTGATTGAGCCTGCTTTTCTTTGATTCTGCGAGTTCTGGGCTTCTGAAACTTGCGGAGAAAACTATCTTTGATGGCTTTTAAAAACAGAGCTAACGCTTTCATTTGTACCTACTTTTTGAGCCTTAAATGATAAATTTTACAAAACAGATGTAAAACAGCAACTTACGGTTAGTGATAATTTAACTTATCGTGTATTAAATGCAAGTCAGAGCTCTTTATGTAGGGTTTTAGAGCCTTATTTTGTTTAGCTTTTGCGTCAGAGAAATACGGGTCACTGGTCCCCCGTTTGCAAAGGCGAGACCATGAATATCGCTTTAAAAACAAAATTCTTTAAAATCAGTTTCCTCATATTCCTGTGTTTCTTGTTGGATTCAACGAATTCGCACGCTTTCGACTCGACCGAAAAGATTAGTCTTTTACAGTTCAACGTCGAAAATCTATTCGATACGATTCATGACGAAGGCAAAAATGACTTCACTTATCTGCCGCTAGAACTAAAACGAAATCCGCGTTTTCTGGATTTGAAAGATGGGAGTCTTTTCCAGAAAGGGTGTGTGACGGCGAGATACCCTAAATGGCGGATGGAATGTTTGAATTTCAATTGGTCAGAGGTGATTTTGGAACAAAAGCTAGAATCCCTCGCCAATGTTATTCGGCAAGTGAACGATGGCCGCGGCGCTGACCTGGTTTTTCTTCAGGAGGTAGAAAACATAAGAGTGCTAAAGCGCCTAGCATTGAAGACGGGAATTCGGGACTATCATCCTATTTTAATAGAGGGTGAAGATGAAAGAGGTATAGACGTCGCTCTACTCTCAAAATTTCCAATCAGGAGCTCCAAGCTACATCGCTTCACCAAAAGCCGAGGAATATTGCAGGTATCGATCGATGGGCCTCACAGTACTCCTATTGAAGTTTTTGTCTTGCACCTACCAGCTCCTTATCATTCAAGTTTAGGTCGAAAGGCCCAACTTAAACGTCTTAATCAATTAGCTAAACCGCTTAAGAAACGGGCTGTGGTGATAGCTGCTGGCGATTTTAATATTTCTTCAAAAGAAGAAAAAGAAGAAGGATTGATTAAAAAGTATTCGCAAGAACTAGGATGGAAAGTGGCCTCCAAGCAGGGCTGTAAAAAGTGTCTAGGAACCCACTATTATGCTAGGGCCAAAGAATGGTCGTTTTTGGATCAAATTTGGGTTTTGGAGGCGATAGAATTCCCTTGGTTTCTGGTGCCTGAAAGTATTGTGGTGGCAAATCAAGATCCTGGGCAGAAGCAGGCGAAGGCGCCTTTTGGGCCAAGGAGAATGGAGATTCGAGGGGAGCGTTTGTTGGGCGTTTCAGATCACTGGCCATTATACGCGGAGATGCAATTACGGAAGTAACCCCCAGAAATTGTAAATTAAATTTGTGAGGAATGACCATTAAGATCAAGCCCTAATGATCCGAAAAGACTAGATGTATAATGTGCGACTTATGCTGGTGCTTAGGCGATTTGCGGCTGTAGCATTATTGCTCATGTCTGGCACAGGCTTGGCTCAGGACCTTCTGCTGCTGGAGGACCCCCAAGAAGCCTTTAAGACGAGATTTGCCTTGATAGAAGCAGAGAACAAATCCATTCGATTAAGCACGTACATTTTGAAAGATGACCTAGTGAGTGTTCAGTTTTTGGAGTCTTTGGTCCGAGCTGCAAGACGAGGGGTTGATGTAAAGCTTCTCGTAGATGGACAAGGGTCAAAAGAAGCGTTTTCACCGAAGCAATTAGAGTTGCTTGAGGCGCTTAAAGCATCGGGCGGTGACATTCGAATATTTCATCCGATGGGTGCTACCAATTTAGTGCTTCGACCTTTCAATTTCGCTCGAAGGATGCATGATAAGCTACTGATCGGCAGTGAAGTCATGTTCGTGGGAGATCGCAACATTGCAGATGAGTATTTTGGGCTTGGAGAATATGGCGAACGAAATTTCTTTTCTAGCGAGGTTTTGGTTGGAAAAGAGGACACGGTAAGAACTTCGACTCAGTATTTTGATAAGCTGTTTGATTCGGATCATGTCGAGAGTTACTTGCCCACCATTGGGGAAAGAAGCTCAGAGCTGAGTTTGCCAACGGCAGATCGTGCGCAGGCAACTGCGTTTATGAAAAATCAAACGCATCGTTTTAAAAAAGCAGATATTCGATTTTTGCACGATCCAAGAGATGAATTTGTGCGAGGGAAAATTCCTGTCCCCCATAAAGATTCCAACTACAACAGGTTATTAAAGATGATCAAAGACTCGAAGTCCTCGATTGAAATTGTGAATTCTTATGTGTTTTTAGAAAAAGAAATATTTGATGCCTTAAAGGATGCCGTCAAGCGAGGAGTAAAGGTAGAGATCCTTACCAACTCCTACAAAACTTCAGACGTAAAACTTGTGGCAAATATCTTTGCCACTCAAGTTCCACTCATCAAAAAAGCTGGCATTTCCATTTTGGAGTTTCAGGGCGAAGAATCATTGCACTCTAAGCTGATGTTGGTGGATGGCTCAAAGGCCTATGTAGGTTCATTCAATCTTGATCCCAGATCAAGGGCACTGAATACTGAGACCGGGGTTTATATCACAAATGCTCCAGAGTTTATCGCTGACCTAAGGGGTCATATGGACAAGGCAAAAGCCCAGTCTGGGGTTTGGAAAGGCCGAACTAGGGTCTTTACCGAGAAGTGCAGCCTCCTCTTGATTAAGCTCTTCCGCCCGATTTTGTCTGAACAGATCTAAAGGAAGCAAGGCATCAGTTAAGCTTAGGTTAATTAGCTGAATTCATAGGAAACAGGGTCAAGAAAATGGCACCCCGGCCGATAGAGTACTTGATGGACCGCAAACTTGTATTCGGCGATATTGTAGAACGTGTAGGGACTTGTATTAAACGAGCTCGTGAACTTCAAAACCTCTCGGAAGGTGAGATCCGTCAGATTGACGATCAGATTGAGGGCGCATTCGAGCTTATTGAACAAGACTTTACGCAAGACCTTAGTGACTTCTTGGATGAGCAGGGGGTGACCGAGCGTTTGCGCACGATCTCTCTTTCCGTGGTCCAAGCTCTTGGAGCCATTGAGGGATACAATGTTCAGCCGGAGACAGGGACTATTACTGTGATCAAAGGGCAAACAGCGACGAGTCAGCCTCTGACTCCGCTCGCCTCGGCAGCAAGTCTTTACTTCAACATCAATCACGCCCATCAACATTTCGATTTCATCTTGGCCTGTCTGAGTCGTCATGAGTATTTCGAAATCATTCAGCTTCACCACTATTTCCGAAATCTTCCATCTCAGAGTTCGTATCGCAGTCAGCTTATCGAGCGCATGGAAGAGGAATTTGATGCAGACTGGGATGATGACGATGGTGAGCACAAAAAAGCTTCTTAAATTCGCTAGTCCCATAAACTTGTCAGCCTAAACTTCTCGTTCTAAGCCTATCGAAGCTTATGAATATCTTTTACATTTTTTTCATTTCTAGTGTTGCTGCAATTGGCGGCTTTTTGTTCGGCTTTGACAGCGGTGTGATCAACGGAACGGTTGATGCTCTACGGGGTTCATTCGGTTCTAGCGATTTTGGAACGGGGTTCTCTGTGGCATCGATGCTTCTCGGTTGTGCCGTAGGAGCTTATGTCATAGGCATATTTGCTGACCGCTTAGGCCGTAAGCCTTCGATGATGATTGCAGCCTTGATGTTTTTGCTTTCTGCCTGGGGATCTGGTGTGGCTGATACAAGCTTTGAGTTTGTCATCTACCGTTTGATCGGAGGATTCGCCGTTGGAGCGGCAAGTGTCTTGGCTCCTGCTTATATTTCTGAAGTTTCACCGAAGGAATATCGAGGAAGGTTTGCCTCCTTACAGCAACTCGCTATTGTGCTCGGAATATTTGCAGCCTTTCTAAGTAACTTCTTGATTGCGGAGATCTTCGGTAGCGCAGCTAATGTAGGTTGGCTGGGCTATGAGGCGTGGCGATGGATGTATTGGATGGAAGCGATTCCGGCGTCGTTGTTCTTCTTGCTTTGTTTGTTTATCCCAGAATCTCCAAGGTTCCTTGTGGCTAAAAATAAAGAGTCCACAGCAAAGCTAGTTCTTCAAAAAAGTATGGGAAATTATGCTGAGACCTTGATTGTGGAAATCAAGCAATCGCTTAGTAACTACAGGACTCCCAAGCTTAAAGATTTGTATGAAGCTAATAAAGGAAGGATCTACCCAATGTTATGGGTTGGAATCGCGCTTTCAGTATTTCAACAGTTTGTTGGGATTAACGTTGTGTTTTACTACGGATCCGTGTTGTGGCAGGCGGCAGGGTTCTCTGAGAGTGATGCTTTGTTGGTTAACGTGATCAGCGGAACTATCAATGTACTTTCAACCTTTGTGGCGATAGCCTTGATCGATAAAATAGGGCGAAAGCCCCTACTCTTTTTCGGTGGCATTGGAATGACTATCAGTCTTCTTGGGTTATCTGTTATTTTTGCGATGGCGGGAACGGATGCCTCTGGAAAGCTAGTGCTATCTTCGGAGAACGGAACGCTTGCGTTGATTTTGGCGAATACTTTCGTGTTTAGCTTCGGGGCGTCTTGGGGCCCAGTAGTCTGGGTGTTGCTTGGCGAGATCTTCAACAATCGAATGCGTGCAATGGCTCTATCCATAAGTGCAGCTGCACAGTGGCTGGCTAATTTTGCAATTACATTAAGTTTTCCAGTGATGCTTAGTAAGTTCGGACTAGGACCTGCGTATGCTTTCTATACATTGTCTGCGGCACTTGCCGTGATCTTTGTGCTTCGATGGGTGCCAGAGCCTAGGGGCGCCAGCCTGGAGAGCGTGCAATAATTTTAAGTTCGGGGTTGCCTTAAACTTAAAGGTAGCGTGGTACCTTTACTGTCTGTGGAGAAGATCAATGAGGGCGTTCATGGCGTCTGTTGTGGTGAAGATGCCACTTACCGAACCGCTTTCGTCTCTGACAAGTGCGGAACCAATCTTGCGATCACTGAGTTGAAAAACTACTTCTTCGAGAGGACTGTCGTAATCTACGATGTAGAGATTAGTTCTCATAATGTGCTCTGCCTTCATAGGTGCGTCTTCCCAAACATTGTCCATGAACAGATTAATATCTCGCTGGCTTAGTAGCCCTACGATGGTTTGGCCCTCGTCGTTCGAAATCGGAAGGTGTCTGTAGCCCTTTTCTTTGATGATCGAATGACAGTCATCAATGCTGGCATCTGGCCTAGCCGTTGCTTCAATTGGACTTGTGTATTCATCAACGATAATTTTTGGATATTTAATTTTTGCCATCTGCAATCTCCCAGTCGTCCTAAACTATAAGTTTAAAGTCCGTTTATCGACGGCGAGAGCCGCTTCTTTTAGAGCTTCACTTAGGGTCGGATGCGGATGGCAAATACGAGAGATGTCTTCACTGCTGCCGCCAAAATCAATAATCGCCGTAGCTTCTGTGATCATCTCCCCTGCTCTAGCGCCGATGATGTGCACGCCGAGGAGTTTGTCTGTGACTTTGTGGGCAAGAACTTTTGCCATTCCTTGGGTCGCAAGCATCGCCTTTGCTCTGCCGTTCGCTAAGAACGGAAAAGTTCCTTTGTTGTAAGGAACTCCTTCCGCTTTCAACTCTTCTTCAGTTTTTCCTACTGAGGCTACTTCGGGCCAAGTGTAGATCACACTTGGAATGGCATCATAATTTACGTGGCCCGCTTGTCCTGCGAGAATCTCTGCGACAGCAACGCCTTCTTCTTCCGCTTTATGTGCAAGCATGGGTCCTCTCACGACATCACCAATAGCCCAAACGCCATCTACAGAAGTTTTGAAATGATCGTCAATGTCGATCATTCCGCGCTCATTAGGTTTCAAGTCGATGTTTTCAAGTCCTAATCCGCCAGTGAATGGCTTGCGTCCCGTAGAAACGAGAACGTAATCAGCCTCGATAGATTCTGTTTTCTCCGTCTTGCGATCCTTCGCACTAACGGTAACGGTCTTGCCTAAAACCTTAGCTCCCGTGCACTCAGTGTTGACTCTGATATCCATGCCAAGTTTCTCCAGGACTTTGAGAAGCTCTCGTGTGATTTGCTTGTCGACAGTTGGGGTGATCGAATCCGAAAATTCCAAGACTGTTACTTTTGATCCAAGACGAGCCCATACGGAACCAAGCTCAAGTCCAATAACTCCGCCACCCACGACAACGAGGTGTTTTGGAATTTCAGAAAGCTCTAAGGCTTCAGTGGAAGAAATGATGCGTTTGCCATCGAAGTCGATGCCTCTCAGCGGTGCTGAAACACTTCCGGTAGCAATTATGACCTTGGAGGCTTTGATGCTTTCCGAGCCTTTCTCACCTTTGACGTTGATCACGTGGTGAGCTCCGTCTTTTTTTGCAAAGCTACCTTCGCCAAAAAATGACTCAATTTTGTTCTTCTTGAAGAGTCCAGCAATACCTTGAGTGAGCTGCTTCACAAGCTCAGCTTTGCGGTTCATCATTTGATCGAGGTTGACTTTAATGCTTTCAACATCAATGCCATGCTCTTTGAAGTCTTCTTTGGCTGTTTGATAATGCTCACTGGATTCGAGCAAAGCTTTGGATGGAATGCATCCGATGTTGAGACAAGTTCCACCAAGGGTCTTCATCTTCTCTACGCAAGCGACTTTCATCCCTAGTTGTGCTGCTCGAATGGCGGCAATGTAGCCTCCTGGGCCAGATCCAATTACGACTAAATCAAATTCTTTTGTGCTCATCTGTTTACCTTTATGTATACCTTTTTTGTATATCTGATACTTACAAATCTTTTTTGAAATCTAAGCCGAGTTCTTCTGGATTTTCTAAACGATTTTTGATTGCAATCAAGAAGCTAACAGCTCCTTTCCCATCGATGATTCTATGGTCGTAGGAAACGGCAAGATACATCATCGGGCGAATCTCAACTTTACCATTCACATTCACGGGCCTTTCCATGATGTTGTGCATGCCAAGGATGGCTGATTGCGGAGGGTTAAGGATCGGTGTTGAAAGCATAGAGCCATAGACTCCTCCGTTTGAAATGGTGAAAGTTCCACCACTCATATCGGAGATTCCAAGCTTGCCATCGCGAGCTTTAAGGGCCATTGATAAAATACCCTTTTCAATTTCTAGAAAAGTCATGTTCTCAACGTTTCTTAGAACGGGAACAACAAGTCCACGGTCAGTCCCTACAGCCACCCCCATATGAATGTGATCGTTGTAGAGAATATCAGTGCCGTCTATCGAGGCATTAACAGCTTCGAATTCTTTCAAGGCAAGCGTAACAGCGCGAGTGAAAAAGCTCATGAAGCCTAGTCCTACGTCGTGTTTTGCTTTGAACTTGTCTTTGTATTCCTTGCGAAGGGCCATCACGTTTGTGAGGTCTACTTCATTGAATGTTGTGAGGATCGCAGCGGTGTTTTGTGCATCCTTTAGACGTTCAGCAATCTTGAGTCTCAATAGTGACATCGGAACTCGGCGCACGCCTTCTGGATCTTTCGGCTTGATGTCGGCATCGGCAGCGCGACCAATGGTTTTTGGTTTTTTGAGATGGTCCAACACATCTGTCTTTGTGACTTGTCCACGTTTGCCCGTGCCAGCTACGGAAGAAGATGAAACGTTGTTCTCTTTAAGCATTTTTGAGGCTGACGGAGATGGTGGCATATTGGTGGGTGTTGGAGTGGAGGATGATGTCGTTGAACTACTTGTGGCAGCTTTCGGTGCTGCTCCGCCTGCTGGTTTCTCAGCACTGTCGTCAAGAGTTGCGATCTTTTCTCCGACAGGAACCATCTCGCCGTCTGCTACGATGATGTTGAGAGAGCCAGAATGTTCCGCCACAACTTCTACTGTGGCTTTATCGGATTCAATTTCAGCTAGTGTTTCACCTTCGGTGACATAATCGCCATTGGCATAGTTCCAAGATGAAACTCGCACTTCGCTGATGGATTCTCCTACGGTTGGGGCTACAATATCATGGACCATGTCTTATTCCTTTTCTTGCTTTTAGCTGTAGTTTTAGCTGAGGGCTTCATCAATGATGCAGCCTTGTTCTTTCTTGTGAAGTTTTGCGGAGCCGACGGCAGGTGCAGCGCCAGTACCACGGCCAATATATTTGAGAGGACGATTTCCAAGTTGCGCAGATAGGTCTCGGTAACCGCCGCTGAA
>CAZXHL010000073.1:0-5975 GCA_964640545.1 uncultured Bacteriovorax sp.
GGAACTCTTTGATCGTTTCCTTGTCTTGTCGCAATCGCAGTTTTCCAAATTCACCTCGGGCAAGGCGGTCAACCATATCGTTTCCGACATTCACGTCGTCAGCCAAGGCCTTCACATCATCGCAGACCTCATCCAAAGCCCGCTCACGATCATTGGCATGCTCGGGTATTTACTCTATCTCAATTGGAAACTAACTCTCGTATGCTTTGTCGCTATTCCGCTCATTGCTATCACTGGCAAGTTACTTGGTGGGAGTGCCCGCAGAAATCAAGCACGCATCCAGCGCACACTGGAAAAGATTTCCAATCACGTCATCGAAAGTGTTCGTGGACTGAGAACCGCACACGCCTTCAATCAAACCCCTAGACTTCAAAAAGAGTTTTCCGAAAACTTAGACGAGTCCTACAAGCACTATTTAAAACTCGCGAAGATCGAAGAAGTGGTAGCCCCTCTCACAAAATGGGTCACGAGCTGGGTCGGCGCCTTCATCATTGGATTCGGCGGCTACCTCGTCATTCAAGACGCGCCCTTAGTTGAAGCGGGTGATCCACGCGCCTTCACCCCAGGAGCCTTGATCGCCTTCTTGATGGCGGCGGGACGCATTCAGCAACCTCTCAGACAGCTCAACCATGTGAACGTGAGATACCAGCAGATTCTTGCCTCCGCTGAGCGGGTCTATAGAGTGCTTCGAGAAAAACTCGATCCCGTATCAAAAGCGCAAAGTGAATACCTTAATGAATCAGCCAACCGAGAATCCTCTGTTGGAAGCAAAGTAAAGTCCGAATCCACAACTCCGTCTCTTCTTCTAGAATTCGAAGATGTTAGCTTCCGATATCCATCTCGCGAAGGTGAAGAAGAACAAAGCTCTCACGCTCTTCAAAATATTTCACTCAAGCTTGAGCCTGGCAAAAAAGTCGCCCTTGTAGGAAGAAGTGGCTCCGGAAAAAGCACCCTTTCACTTCTCACCCTAAGATTTCTCGACCCTACCGAGGGCAGCATTAAGCTCGGCGGCAAAGACGCTAGAGAATGGAACCTAGGCGAGTATCGTGATCAGTTCTCCCACGTGAGCCAAGATGTTTATCTCTTCAATCGCTCCATCAAAGAAAACTTGCTCTTTGCAAAGCCCGGCGCGAGTGATGAAGAAATTCTTTCCGCCCTCAAAAAAGCGGAGATCTACGACTTCGTAAACGAGCTCCCCAAAGGGATCGAGACACAGACGGGTGAACTTGCGGGAACACTCTCTGGCGGCGAGAAACAACGCCTAGCCATCGCAAGGGCCTTCCTTAAAAATGCACCATTTCTCATTCTCGACGAGGCGACATCACAACTCGATGCCCACTCCGAAGAAGGCGTGCAAAATGCTTTGAAAGAATTGATGAAGGGCCGCAGTGCGATCGTCATTGCGCACAGGCTCTCCACCGTAAGAGAAGTCGACCAAGTGCTCGTTATGGAAAAAGGTCGCATTATCGAACTTGGCAATCCTAACGAACTCCTAGCCGAAAGCGGCAGCTCTTTTTCTGAGCTTTGGAAAAAGCAAATGGAAAGATCTCACTAAGGGCAAACGCAGCACTATGAAAATTGCGATCTTTTCCGACCTACACCTTTCAACTCATCGATTTCCAGGCCACGAAACTCTATTCGTTGATACTCTATCGAAACTTCGCAAAGAATGTGATGAGCTCTGGCTCTTGGGCGACATCTACGACTTAATGATTGGACCATACGACTTCTGGAAGGCTCGCCACAAAAACTTCTTTGATGAGTTAGCCCAGTGGACCGCCGCAGGAAAAACCGTCACATGGATGCAGGGCAATCATGACTTTTACTTAGAAGACCTGCTCAGCAAAGCATCCATCACCGTAAGCGATGACCACATTCTAAAAAAAGTTGAGGGCATACCGTGCTATCTAGCCCACGGAGACCTCGTCGACCAGAACGATGAGGCCTATTTGGAATGGAGAGCCAAGACTCGATCTCCAGGTTTTAGAAAAGTCCTCGATCTGATTCCAGGCTTTCTGAAAGAGTCCGTGATCACCGGCATCGGTGATGCCCTCAGCAAGAAGAGCCGAAAGAAGCAGCGGGACTACTCTGCCACTCCAGAATCGGAAGCCTTGATCAAAAAGTTTCGATCCTTCGCTGAGGAGAAATGGAAGAATGAGGCTCAGGCCGTATTTCTAGGCCATTCCCACGTGGATGATTTGCACCTATCCGAGGACAAAAAGTCCTTCTATCTCAACCTCGGAACTTGGCTTGATGGCGCGCCTCGTTATGCCATTTGGGACGCTGGGGAGTATAACTATCCCAAGGTTATAAAATTAGATGTCTGACTCAGATAGTGGTTACTACAAAAAGCCTTTTTGGATTTATTTCGTCTCCGCCTTGTTTCTCACAACTCCAGTTCTGCATTTGATGTGGACACTGCGAATGGCGGGCGAAGCTAATTGGTATTCGCCTCTAACCATGATTGAGTGGCTTCCCCATCTCAACCCAGCCCCCGCCGTCATCTCTGCCCTTCTTTTCATCGCAGGATTTTCAATCTTATTTGTCAGAAAGTGGGCTTGGTGGATGGGCATTTTGTCCCTGGCTGCACTTTGCTTCTACAACATCTCAATCGTTCGCAATTTTTACAGCGATGATTGGATGGTCATGACACTTTCGACAGTGGGAAGCGGCCTCTTGCTGCTCTTGCTTTATGTTTCAGACTTCAAACAGCCCTTCTTCAACCAACGCCTGAGATGGTGGGAGACGGACCCACGTTACATGGTGAATGTTCCCGTTAAATTGCAAGGTCATTCCCACGCGGTGGTGTTGATGGACGTCTCAAAAAGCGGAATCCTACTTCAGCCTTTAGACAATATTGAAATTGAGTTTCCCTCTGAAGCCATCGTCGAAATTAACAGCGAGCTTCATTTGCCGTGTATCTTCTCTCGCAAGACTGAAGCGGGTGCGGCCTATAGAATCATTTCGATTTCCAGGCACCAATCGCGCTACCTAAGAAATTGGCTGGATCTTCTAGCCAAAGAACCCGAACGCAAAGTTAGGGATTAAACACTTCCCGGCGCACAGTAGAGACTCAGTAAGCAATAATCTTTTGGAGCATCAAGCCGTAGTTGCTGGAACTATCGCGCGACTTTGAAGAACTCTTCGCCGTGCTTTCCACATACCAGCCATTACCAAGCGGCCTGCGCACACCGACACTTTCGACTCCCCCTTGCTCAACCCCTAACTGAAGGGAACTCTTTGACGTTAAGCGAATGCTGGTCTTCACGGCCGACGATTCAGGATCGTAAACAACACTTTGAATGCGAGTCCCCGCAAGTAGATAGAGCGTCGCCAGAGAGAACACACCACGGGTCATGCTGGAGCGAATGCCACTAACTCCCTTAGCGTTAGAGGCGTCGATTTCAGACATGGGCTGCCCAAATAAGAGAACGGAATAAATATCATCTTCAGGCAAAGGAGGCTCACTTCGAAAGGCCCAAAAAGGTGCTTCCAAATGACCCTGGACATCTAGGAAAATTTTATACTCAGGCAGTGGAAAAATGATCTTCGCATCAATCAATCCATCCTCCGGTCCCCGCCAATCAACGCGGGCTTTCCTGACTTGAATGGGTCTTCTTAGAATCTCAAGATCCATCGGGAGTAGTTCCACATAACCCTTCTCGGGCCCTAGCTCGCTGACCATTAAATCGATTGAAAACTTTAAATCCTCCTTAAGCTGCGACGTTGAAAAAACCAGTGGCTGCTTGGTTGCTATAATGAGCTGCAAATCCGATTTTGATCTTTTCTTTTTCGCCTTGGAATCGTCATCAGGCTCCGAACTAGCAATTTTCATTCGTGAGTCGGGCACGATCTGGGTCACGGGATGCCGAGCATTCACCTTTGGCAAAAGAATTCGAATTTTGCCAAGTTCAACACGAAGAGAAGTATTTTGGACCTCCACATCCCAGGCATCTTTGAGCTTCACCTCTGCGGAGGCATCCGTTCGGAAATGAAGCTCCTGATTTTCTCCGCTTAAATTCACAACAAGGGGAACTACCACCTTCATACTTCGAGGATCCTTCAAAGATTCAAAAGTTATCCTGGCTGACATGTCACCATTCATCAAAGAAAGCGGCGCTGGAAGTTCATTATAAATTGTGGGAAGAGCCAAAAGAAATTTCTTCACATTTGGCACGGTCAAAGAAAGTTCTGATCGCGCGAGGAATTCAACGACCTCTTTTTGAAGCTCGCTAATTTCCTCTGCAATCTTGAAGGTCGGCTTATGGCCTCGAAATTGAATATTGCCGGGACCAAAAACTGCAAGAAGCTCGACTTCTAGATCTTTTATAACTTTTTCTAAAAGATTAGCAGCAAGAGCGCCCTTCACCATTAAACTTGTTTTTGCTTCTTTAAAACTTTTTGATACTTTTTTATTGTCGATTTTTGATACTGCTGACATTTGAAGTTCAAAGGAGCTAAAACTTTGAAGTTCATTCAAATTTTTCACATAAACTTCAAGTTTGGGCTCGAGTAGTTGAATGGATTGTTCTGGAAGCTGAAAAGCCTCTGCTAGAATACCTAACTTTGCAGTCTCGCGGCTTAAGGAGGCATCGAGATGAAGCTTAGGCCATTCTCCACCTGGGAGAATGACATCGGCCTGAACTTGCAACTCCCCACCCCATTTGACCACAAGGTTTTGAGTGTCCACCAGTGATGCTTGATTGGATATGACGCTCAATCTTTCGATTTGCACATTTAAACCCGGCAAAGGGAGGTCGAATATCTTCTGGTAGACCTCTTTCCATGGGGTGGAATCCTCACTCTTTTTGCTTTCATCCCTGATCGGACTCACTTCGTCCTCAAGGAGCACGACTTCAATCGCCGTTGAATCTACATTGGCAATTCCCAAGGGATCAAAACGAAACCCATCCTCAAAACCCCAGCCTACCTTAATTGAAAAATCGAAGTTTGTATCCGTAAGCTTTATAGAGGCAGAAGGCACGCGGCTTATTCCGTTGAGCCCCAAGACCTTTAGGTCAAAGCGCAGACCGATTCCCTCAGAAGAGCCAAGTTTTAAAGATAGCTCGTCCCACTTGAGTTCCTTCGTGTATTCCGAATCTTTGACATAGGAAATCAACCACTCCTCACTGATAAAAGTCTGTGGAAACTTTAAGAGCAGAACTATAGCTAGAACTAGCAAAGCAAGGAGCGACAACAGTGTGAGCAGTAGATACCTCAAATACTTCACGGCTAAAATTGTCCTCCCAGCCCTGCATGAAAATATACATTTCTAGTAGATGTGGTCGAGACATAGCCCTGCACAAGCCCAAGGGGAGAGAGCCAACGTAGGCCAAACCCTGTGGACCAAAACAAATTGGAGTCGAAGGTCATCGAGCTAAGCCCATACTTTCCAGCATCGAAGAAGATATAGGGGAAGAGTGTATCCAATATCAATCGGCTTCCCCTGATCTCCCCACCAAAGTAAATCGAAGTCAAAGCCCCCAGACCAGAGTTCTCCGGCAATTCGTCCAATTCAAAACCCCGTAGATTACTGAAGCCGCCAAGATAAGTTTTGGATGAGGGAGGAAGCAAATCCAAAGAAGGCGCATCGCTTCTGGATATAGCCCCCCCCCACCTTAAGGCCCCATAGAATTTCTTGGAGCCTGAAAGTTTGAGAGGATCGACCCAAACGCTATTGAGCTCCATACGTGTGGTTGTGTAATCGGCCCCCATAGCTTTTCCGCGGTGGACAAAATTGAGCTTATTCCAAAGCCCCTGATCGGCAACGATATCCGAAACTTCATAGCCATGACTCATGTGATCCACAGACACAAAGAGCTCGATCGCCTTATCATTTTTCAACTGACCACCTGAACTGTCGTCTCCAAACCAATTGGCCGTCAAGGATGGCCCAGCACCCATACGTATAAAATGATTCTGAAGATCCCACGAACGAAACAGTCCGAGATCGAGCTGGGATTTTATTTCTCTAA
>CAZXHL010000073.1:5985-12789 GCA_964640545.1 uncultured Bacteriovorax sp.
ACAACAAACTCTCTTTCCATGAAATCAACAGTTTTTCTCTAAAATCGTCACGAGATTTTCTCTGCAATCTCGCTTCAGGCTGAACAGCGAGCCTGGGGTGCTGTGTCCACAGATAGTATTCCGTCAGTGTGTTGATCGCCTGATCTGGCTTGGACACCTGCGCATCCAAACTCAGCTTGGATGCCATTTGTTTGAAGCGGTGATTGTCCCAGCTGAAATTTACGAATGGCCCACGTTCCGTATCAATCCCCACACCAAAACGCACGGTCTTCGGTGGGCCCAGCATAAAACTTTGCTCTAATAGCGGCTTAGCCCCACGACAAATATTACGAACGTTCGTGGCATGAACTATGTTTTCACGAAGCAAGCGCTTCTCATAGAGATCAATTTTGCTAACGTCATAGACCTGATCCATCTTGAAAGGCTGGAAACGTAGAAAGGCCGCCTCGTGAAGTGATGTTGGATAAAGTATTTCAAGACTTTCAAAATTCACTTGCTTCCCGCGACGAATACTTACACGCACAACCTCGCCCAAGGACTCCACTTCAACCTCTGGACATGGATAGCCCTCGAGCTTTAACTCCCGGGCGACTTCAGCTTGCACACTATTTAATAAACCAGGAGTCATAACAGACCCGGCAAATCTGGCTTCGATGGACTTCAATATTTCACTTTCGCCAGTCGTCTTTTCCTGAATTTCTTGCAAACGAAATTGCTTTCCCGTTCGAATCAAAAGAGTTTTATTCTCGAACTGAAATTTGGGATCGAGATAGCCTCTTTTCTGAAGAAAAGCCTTGGCATGTAAGCTGGCTTGATATTCTGGAATCTCACGATACCCCTTGCTTTCCGAATCCCCGCAAAGCCAATCCAATTCTCCTTGCTCAAAAGATGGACTAATCGAGTGATCTATTGTGACCCCTGGACAAAGCTGCACAAAATCCTCTGGCGAAGCCAAAGCTTGTAGCGAAAAGCTCACCAAGAATAGAACGGTCAGAGATACGATCATATGGAAGACCCAGAGATAACATAAGAGAGGCTCCCAAAGCAGCAAATTTTAAGGATGGGTATCCGATACCTGTATCTGGCACCTCACCTACCTCACCCAGGAAGCTATTTCTGCTTGGGGCCGACGTCTGCGTCTGGCGTCAACGTCTCCTGGAGGTTATCTTCCTCAAACTTCTCGCCATCAAAACTCATTCGCATTGGCCGGCCTTCGACAAGAGTTTCAAGAGAAACTGGCCGATTCCATAGCTTATGAAGATTTGTGAGAGTCTTCTGGGCATAGTCTTCACGAAGCTCAGCCCCATCGAAACGGTGAATGAGTAAAAGCTCTCCACGGTTCTTATGGTTGGCATCAACGACTTCAATCACAGGTTGACCAAAATTTGTAAGTTGAGAAAGAAGTTGTTGCTTCACTTTCTGAAACTCGAGACTTTCAATTTCCATTTGTTCAGAGCGCTTGTTGTAACCAAAAGTAAACAGCTTATTGCGACGACAGAAATCTTCGGTGAGGAATTCATCAATAAAAGTTAAGTCACTATAGAGCTTGCGAACTTCGAAGATCTTCTCGCGGCCTTTGCCGGCCTTCGTATCCCAGTTCGCCTTTTGTTGAATGTCGTTACACTCTTCCCACTCACGGCCAAACTGTCCTTTATTCCATCGCTCCTCAATATCTCTAAAGAGTTCGATGCCCAGCTTATAAGGATTCAACCCACCAGGCTGGGTGGCCATGGTTCCGCTATGAACATCTGCAAAATCGATGATTTCAGAATCGTTTAGGATTCCACCGGTCATGATCTTCGCATGCCAATAAGAAGCCCATCCTTCATTCATGATCTTGGTTTGGCCCTGGGGAAGATAATACAAAGCTTCATCCCTTACGATCTGCAAGCAATCTCTCTGCCACTCTTCAAGAGGAGCATGCTGAAGCAAAAAGTTCAAAACATCCCGTTGAGGTCTCGCCGGGAAGTGGGTGTCTTGAATCTTGTTATCAGCTAACTTTTTCTTTTGTTCATCCAGGTATTCCTTGGGATTCACGTATTTCTCTAGATAGCTCTTCGTAGGAATCTTCTTGATCTCATCGGAATCAGCAGGCTTCTTACCCGCTACAGGCTCACGTTTGATCGCAGCGGCATGAGGGTCTAGCAAGTTATCAAGTGACAAGCAGCAATCAATAAACTCTTCGACGACATCCACACCATATTGTTCTTGATATCTTCTCACTCTAACCGCGTGGTTCGCCATTCGATCCAGCATCCGCCTGTCAGTATGGGCAAAATAAACATTATTCTTAAAGAAATCAGAATGGCCATAGACATGTGCCATGACGAGTTTCTGATCCATTAATGCATTGGATGTTAGCAGGTATGCGTAGCAAGGATCGGTGTTGATCACCATTTCGTAAATTTTACTAAGGCCATAAGCATAGCTTTTTGAAAGCTTGTCGAACTCCATGCCGAATCGCCAGTGAGGATAACGAGTGGGGAAACCACCTAAGGCCGCAAGCTCGTTCATCTCAATGTAATCGACCATTTCATAAGTGACTTCAAAGAAGTCCAAACCACACTCCACGGCTTTGGCCCTGATGATGTCTCTCCATTCAACAATTTCTTTGGGTAGTTCTCTATAATTAGACACGATCTATCTCCCCGCCTTAAAGAAACGCCCTATAGAAGCATAAATGTCGTCTTTTCCAGCAATACGCGTAGAGACGAGTTTTTCTTCGTCTTGGAAATTCTCAGCTAGGTCTTTGAAGAACTGGCCAGATCCGTAGCGACTCTCTACCTGGCCATAGGCAAACTGATTGGACATGGGAAGTAAGCGCTCTTTCAAAAGGTCTACACAAACTTTCGTGTCTTCATTGGACCAGTTGTCACCATCACTAAAATGGAAGAGGTAAACATTCCAATCGTCTATGGGGTATTCCGTTTCTAATATATCTAGCGCGAGTTTATAGGCGGTGCTGATAAGAGTTCCGCCATTTTCACGCGTTCTAAAAAACGTGTCTTCATCAACTTCTTTTGCAGAAGCATCATGAATGATAAATCTTCTTTGAACGCCTTTGTATTGATGCTTAAGCCAAGTATCAATCCAGAAGGCCGTCGAACGAACAATCGCCTTCTGTTCATCGCCCATACTGCCCGACACATCCATCATGTATAGAATCACAGCATTGGTTTGAGGTCGCGGCGACTCAGCCCAAGAGCGAAATCGCATATCTGATTTGATAGGAATGATCACGGGATTCTTGGGATCGTAAATTCCTGATGCCACTTGCCTCTTCAAAGCTTCACGATACGTTCTCTTGAAATGCCTCAAACTTTGAGGTCCAACGGAACGAATATCAGTATATTTGTGGGCGCGACTTGTGATGTCTTTGGACCCCTTAGGTTCGATACGAGGCAATTCTAATTCTTCACCAAGAATCTGTGCTAGCTCCTCGAGGGAAACATCGACTTCGATTTCGTGCTCTCCCGCTTCGCCTCCGGCTTTCTGGCCTTGCCCAGGTTCTTGTCCATCCTCGGACTCTTTTCCATTAACGGGATCTCCGGGCTTGCCTTCGCCCTGCCCAGTTCCTCCGCGTTCTCTCGTACCATAAGTGAATCGAGGCAAATCAATTTGTGGAACAGGAATGCTCACAACATCCCCACCTTGCCTGCCATGCATTTCCCCTTGAGAAACAAACTCTTTGAGGTTGCCACGGATCTTGCCCTTAACGATGTCTAAAAAGCGGCTGTGATTGCGCTTGATTCCTGACATGGAAAATAATCTTTTGTCATCGGCGCCCATTACTATATTTTAACAAATTATAGAGCCGAGGTGTGAGATTCGTCACAGTAAATGAGAGAAAGTTCAGAATTATTGCGCACCTTAAATCAATTGAATTTTAACAATGTGCAGCTTGTCGCTACTAGGACGGTCCATATCACTCCCGAAGTAGCCTTCAGCACCCCAGACAATAGCTTTTTCTTTGCTCGTCCAGTCCCATGTCAAAACACTGACACGTGGAACGTCTTTCACATTCGCGACTGCCACGGCTGGTGGAATATCAGGAAGAAGCTCAGGATCCTCCGGTTTTATGAGTGCAAAACTATAAAGTCCCGCGCCATCCTTGCCTTCAGTCGCCACTAGCAATTGAGGAGCTTCTTCGGTATCGACAGCAGTTAACGCCGTAATGGGAGCCTCTGTCGTCCATAGATTTTGAATTTCTTCTTCGAAAGTGACCGCGTTCCGTCTCACGCGGAACAATTCCGTTCCAGCCCCACTCACGCCATACAACCAACCATCTGTTTTTGAAGCAGCAGAACGTTCAAATCCATGATTCTTATCTAGTCCAGGCAATCGCTTCAGAGTCGGCTTAGCCTTGTCTTCAGTGTATTCAAATCTCGCAAGGCGACCATTCTCCATCAGAGACCAGAAGCTTCCGCCTTCGTCGCGATGAATCTGGAAATTTCCAAGAAGGTCATTTCTGAGAGTTTCTCTTTTTTCTAGTTGCATGTGCAAGTAGCGCTCTCTCCACATGTGTGAAGGCGTCAATCCAAATACATAATCTCCAAGAAACCACAAATCCCACAACAAACCCGATTCACGATCACGGCGAATTTCGAACTTTCCTTTTTTGATCTGCATATGTGTTGTGGAGACAGCCGAGCTTTCGCCCTTGTCATCCAAGAATTGAACCAAATCGGTCCCTGTTTTGTCGTTAAATTTTTTGCCTAAAAGCTTCTTCATCCAGCCAGACATACTACCCGCATGAATCACGGCTAAATCAATATCTCCGAACTCAGATTCATGAAGCCCTCCCACCACAGCGAGTGAATCAGGGCCAACTTTCGCCTCAAGCCTCATATCCGACATTGTCGGAGCTAAGGCAGAACTAGTAGGAGCAAACTTTGAAAGCAAGGGTCTTGCAAAAGCGGAGGCCACGACGAAATTTCCATCAGGCAAAACTTGAAGTTTTGTGGCCGATGGCTTTTCTGCAAATCCTTCAATCGATGCAAATTCAAAAGGCCAACTTACAATTTCTGCTCCACTCATATGCTTTTCCTAACCCAATTCCTTCAAGGCTTTCTCAATTTTTGAAGCCTTATCGATGTATTCTTCTTTTTTAACACGTTCTTTGTCGACTAGCTCGGGAGGTGCCCTCTTCACGAAATTATCGTTGGAAAGCTTGGACTCCTGCGCCGCAACAAGCTTTGAAATCTGCTCTAGTTCTTTCTCAAGACGCTTCTTCTCTTCAGCAAGATCCTTGAGCTCCGTGATCGGCACGACAATTTCGACGCTCTTCCCAGCCTCAACAGCCGTGATCGGCACTCGAGACACAGGAACTCCATCCGCCGCTTCACCAAGCTCAATACTTTCCAGTTTCGCGATGCTAAGTAAAGTTTTTTTTGATTTCTCAAAAACAGTCTTCGTCATCACACCAGCTCCCGCTAGCCTCACATTGATCTTCTTGGAAGGACTCACCTGAGCCTCGGCCTTCAAATTTCGAATCGCGCTAACAGCTTCTTGGAAGAATTCAAACTCAGCAAAAATTTGAGGATTTGGAAATCCTCCGCCCTGAGGGAAGCAAGCCAAAGCCAATAGATCGCCCTCTTTCACTCCCGGCATCCCCGCCCAGAGCTCCTCTGTAGCATGTGGACATAACGGATGCATCAACTTCAAGATCTCACCTAAGACATGCTTCACAACCTTGTCGCTATCTTGTCTTGTGGCTTTCGCACATTCCAAATACCAGTCGCAGAAATCACTCCAAATAAAGTGATAGAGAATCTCGACAGCTTCTTGCATTCGAAACTCTGACCACGCACGATCGACTTCGCGAGCAGCATTGTCGAGACGAGACATGATCCATTCGTCATGTAGGTTCTTGAGAACTTTCGGCCGCTCCTGCCATGAGGCATCCGTGCTTCCCTTGTCGTTCATCAATGCAAAGCGAGTCGCATTCCAAACCTTGTTGATGAAGGCCCTGTAGAAATCCAAACGCTCATTAGAAAGCTTGAGGTCACGCCCTTGAACACACAGCGCATTCAAGGTTAAGCGCAAAGCGTCAGCTCCAAACTCTTTCATAATTTCCAAAGGATCAATCACGTTGCCCTTGGTCTTGGACATTTTTTGCCCGTGTTCATCACGAACCATAGGATGCATGTAAACTTTTTTGAAAGGCACCTTGCCCGTAAACTCGGAAGACATCATGACCATTCTTGCGACCCAGAAAAAGATGATGTCGAAACCAGTTTCCAAAACTGAAGTTGGGTAAAATTTGGCAAGATCTTTCGCACCCTCTTCCGGCCAGCCCAAAGTCGTCAGAGGCCAAATGCCCGAGGAGAACCAAGTATCCAGAACATCAGGATCTCTCTCCCACTCATGCTTGTCATCATTCTTCGGAGCTTCGAGAGCCACGACAATCTCACCCGTTTTCTTGCAGTGATACGCGGGGATTTGCTGCCCCCACCATAGCTGACGAGAGATGCACCAGTCGTGAATGTTTTCCATCCATCTCAAGAATTGGTTATGAAATTCCTTTGGAAGAATTTCGATCTCGCCATCTTCAACAAATTTCTTGGCGCGAGCTGCCATTCCATCCATCTTCAAGAACCATTGATGACTGAGGTACGGCTCTACGACTTCGCCCCAACGCTCCGATGTTCCAACACGGTTGTTGTGCTCTTCAATTTTTTCCATAAGACCAAGAGATTCGAATTCTGCGACCACAAGTTTTCTCGCATCAAAGCGGTCTTTGCCAGCCCACTCGCCCGCCTTGCCGGGCAGGCCATCCACAATTTTTGCCTCCGGAGTAAAAAC
>CAZXHL010000074.1:0-12732 GCA_964640545.1 uncultured Bacteriovorax sp.
CATTCGAATCATTCAAAGAACAATCAACTTTACTGCCACGAAGGCCCAGCGTAAAATGCAAACCCGGCATCAAAAACAAAAGACGCCTTTGGCTCGGCATGAACACAGCGTTGCCTGGGCCTACTCGAGTCTTCCTTCTTAAAAAGCTGATAAGATGAGAAGCATCGTCACGAAGCCCACTTCCTTTATGAAACTCTCGGGAGACTACATTGAGCTGAGTATTGAGTAAGTAGGCATAAATACCGACCAGAGTAGCCGCAGCCTTACCACGGAGCTGGAGAGCCCGTACAGAATCATCCACGTCCCGTGATGTCCAAACGGATCGCCGTGCGACTCGATTGTTATAAAATCGTTGAGCTCCAGCAATTTTTGAAATCGAAAGATCAGAATAAACTTTAGGCTGAGATACAGCCCTCACAATAGCCTCCCTCCAAATTTGGGAATGAATTTTTTTGGATATCGGACGGTTGCCATTGATATCTTTTAAAAGCGTTCTGTAGTCGATTCTACTCATCTGAAAAAATCTTAAAAGCTCATTAAAGCTTTTAGGCCGTACATCGTCTCTTTGAGTCATGAAAGAATTTTCTTGAGAAAGCCTACGATTCTCTAAAAATGCACTCAAAAATTTCTGAGACTTTTTAAGATTGGGTGAAAAAAAGGGTTTCGCAACTTGTGCCATATAAGCGTCAACGGCATCTATATTCTTAATTCTAGATCTGATCTGAGGAATACACTGATTCGCCAGCTGGGAATCCAACAAATGAATCCACGAGATAAATTTCTGGTTGAAGCTAATGTCTATCTCTTTCTTTTTGGTTCCAAGTTTAGAGATCTCTTTCCATACTTGACTTACATTCACTCGAAAACTTTCCGTCCTACTTCCAATTTCTCCACTTAGGTATTCATTGTGAGCAGCATGCGGGGAAGTGGTGAAGGCAAAAACTCCTGTGACAGAGAGCATCGCGTCTTTAGATACAGGATCAGAATACCCTACGGCACCATGGCTTCCAAAACGCATATTCATCATTTTTTCAGCATTATTAGATTGCTTCATCCAAGCAGCAACACCTCCTGGCGTTTTAGAAGTCTGAGGAAGGTATCTGTTTAGAAACTGGTTGTATGACTTTGCATACCTGTATGTTTTGGGGTTGTTATAGAAGCCACTTTTAAGACGGGTGTGATAATCAAAGAGAATAGGCTCAAAATGTATCGAATCAGGATTGATCGATTTTTTTCTCATTTCTTCAATATTTAGAACGGTAACTTCAGGCGACCATGGACCCAAGGTTACAGCACCCGACTTTCTATTTTTTTTAATTTTTGAGATCTTCATTACAAGTGAAATAAGAGCTTCATCACCACAGGGGGTCGCCAAGTTCCATTCTTTGTTACGAAATGTGTTTTCATGTTCCTCAGGCGCGTTGGTTAGAGGAAGGGGATGTCCAGAGCTCTTCTTCCCTTTCGCAAGCCCCGTTCTTTTGGCCACTAAAGCCACCAAAAAATCGCCACTCCTTGTTATACTTGGAATACGATAACAATAGCCCTTATGTTCATTGCTAACGAAGATGGCATGCTCTTCCAAACTAGAAAGTTTTAGTTGAGGATTCGCAGATAAACTTTGAGCAAGAACCCCAGCAACAAACAAAACAATAAGCCTCACCATAGATCATAGTCTCCCAGCTAGTATTCTGTCAGATGAGGGCCTCTACTACTAATTAAGATTTGATTGGGCATCTGTTAAGTAAATATATAAAACTTAAATTGGATACGATCGATGCCAGAATTACGTGCCTCGAAAAGGCCTCCATCGAAGAAAAGCTGTGATCTATGTCTGCTCGAATAACTGATGCCCAATCTGAACATTAAAACGGCATTCCATAGTGCTTAAGTCAAGACTCTGTTAAACTTCAAGCACCTTATGAGAACTCTAAGAACGATCCTCTTATTCGCAAGCTTCTTAGGGCTTTCCATTGAGAGCCACGCTAAGCCGAATTTAAAGTCTCCCAAGCCCCTTCCTCCTCCCCATAAACTTTTTCAGAACGGTGTCAACCAACTCAACCATGCCGAATCACGCGGCACTTATTTTTCCGTTGGCAAGCAAAGCGACAGTGGGACTTTTGTCGCCAAACTTAGTCTCCCCCATGCCATGTCCTGGAAACTTAGTTCTGCCAACGAAAAGATAGTGAGAGAATTCGTCTGGAGTGAAAAAGGTGGAATCAAGTTTAACGGAAATCCCGAAGAGACAAACACAGATGTCTTTTCCAAGTTTGCCCAAACCGCAATTGGAGCTATCACCCTCAATACTTTTTTCAATCAAGTTTTGGCTCTCTCCGACCCCAGCTCTATTATGAGTCTCAGCACTTCATCTGAAGTGAAGAAAGAAGGTAACACCTTAGAGCTCACTCTAAGATCCACACTACCCGGACTAAGAGATTTTTTAGTGAGATGGGCCTTTCAGGAAAATAACTCCAAGATCATTTCCTGGTATCTGGGATCGGCCACAGAAAGCCACCTATTAAAATTTACCTCGATCAAAAAAGATCAAAACAAATAATGCTGCTTCCAGTGCTTCGGCAATTCTGCTTCGACAAATAATTCTACCCCCGTCACGGGATGAGCCATTTTTAAACTCTTTGCATGCAAAGCCATCGGCACTCCATTCGGATGTTTGCGTCCATACTTCGGATCACCACTAATGGGATGATTCATCTCCAAGCAATGCAATCTGATTTGATGAGTTCGGCCTGTTTGCAAATCAGCTTCAATATAGCTGCGCTCACCATTACTTTTAAGGAGTCTAAACTTCGTGTGAGCAAAAGCGCCGCCCTTGCCCTTCGGCACATTGGCCCACTTACCACCAGGCAGTTTCTTGATGAAGGTCTTCACTTCTTCCCATTCAGGAAACCAGCGTCCATCTACAACGAGGTGATAAATTTTTTGAATCTCACGATCGCGAAACTTTTCGGTCATCGTTCGATTAATTTCAGGATCTCGGCCGAAGCACAACACTCCCGAAGTATCCATATCCAGGCGATGAAAGAGCACGAGGGACTCCCCCAACTGTTTCTCTAAAAGCTTGTGAACATTCGGACGATTCGGATCGAGAGTCTCATGCACGGGCATCCCTGATGGCTTATTCACCAACACCAAATGTGCGTCCTCATAAAGTATTTCGATCTTCATCCGTCGATTCTCCATAAAAAAGTCTAAAAAAAAAGGAGCCTCAGTCGAAACTGAAGCTCCTTTAAATTTTTTATTAACTAACAGCTTACTCAGCAGAGGCTTCAGCAGCTGGAGCTTCTTCTGCAGGAGCCGCTGGAGCAGCGATTAGATCACGCTCAGCAAATCCGCCCTTTACGCTACCTTTGATGTAAACGTAAGAGTTCTTAGACCCAGGAAGTCCACCGCGGATCAAGATGATGTTTTGATCTGCTTCGATCGCCACAACTTCAAGATTTTGAACCGTGACTTTTTCGTTACCCATTTGACCAGGCATTTTCTTACCTTTGAAAACTTTACCTGGAGTTGTCGCCATACCGATAGAACCACCGTGACGGTAGAACTCGTGACAACCATGAGTTTGTGGTTTTGAACGGAAGTTGTGGCGCTTCAATACACCTTGGAAACCTTTACCGATTGAGATACCACCAACGTCGACTTTGTCGCCTGGCTGAAGCACAGATGCTTTGATTTCCATTCCAACTTCCCACTTTGCAGCAGAAGTCTCATCGAGACGAAGTTCTTTCACGAAACGTTTTACAGGAGACTTAGCTTTTGCAAAGTGACCAGCCTCAGGCTTCAAGACGCGAGATTTTTTCTTGTCGTCACTACCCAATTGAACAGCCCAGTACCCATCAGTTTCTGGAGTTTTCTTTTGGATCACTTTCGTATCAATACGAACAGCTGTACAAGGAACAACTTTTCCGTCTTGATCGAAATATTGGATCATGCCCAATTTTTTACCGAGGATTGCGAATTTCATACTTTTACTACGAGCCATTTTTTCTCCTTCTTTCATCCATCATGCGGGCCACCCATTCTCACTCTATCTAGACAGAGCTTCGAAACAATATCGAGTGCCGGCACTGGCAATTCATTTGATTCTGAGGTCTTAGGCCAGATAGGCCGCTCTCGTCAAGCTTTTCGCCCCCTTCAGACTGCCTAAACTTTGGGCACCGCCACTGCCCATTTGGGCTAGCCTCTGCCGCCCAAATGCACCTCTAGAATTTTACCCCTATTATCAACTATATAGCCCCAACAAAAGCTGGCACCCTACTTGCTTTTACCCTAAGCAGAGATGATCAGTAAAAAGACACTTTGGCAGGCCTCCCCCTCCCCCCTTGGGCTTGCCGTTTTGTGTCTTTTTATGGTCTCTCCTGCTCTTGCCCAAACCCTTAAAAACGAAGGATCCACGGCAAAAAAAGCAGAGGCCCTCAACAATCGGGAAGTTCGGGACCCAGTCGCTGCAAACCCCGTAGTTCTAGCCCACCCCACGCTAGATGCGGTCCCCAACTTCCTAGATGACCTCGATACCCATCTTATGAGCGATGAGCTGGTTGGTCAGCTCGAAGATCGCTATTCCATGAAGCTTCGAAGCTACTCTCTACAATATGGTTTTATTCACCACCAACGTGATACCCGAGCTGTTCGCACCTACTTCGGAACAGGCGCAGAAGAAGAGCAAGTCAGGGCCGAAATGGCCGCCTCCATCAAACATTACATGTTAGTTCGAGGCCTTCCCAAGTTCCTAACATCGAAAGAATCTACGCGATATATCGGGGAGAACTACACCAAGGCCGTTACCCTTGCTCAGAACGTCGCTCGTGTAGACTTCAAAGGCGAAAAGAGTGACTGGGCCTTCAATGCCGGCCTAAACCCCTTCTCAACAAAGGCTTGGGCAAAATACAGCAACAAAGCCTCAACCATTGAAGCCTACAATTTCTTCAATCAAGAAAACACCCTCGCGGTCATCGCCTATACACGAGTGAAGAAATACGTTCCTAGAATGCAATATCACATCCAGAAGAAGGCCATCGAGCCTGGGGTGAAGTACATTGCCTCCGCTCGCTTTGACGGAGATTTCAGAACCTATATCCCACTGGATTCGCCATCTCCCTCCTTCTACGCCGTGAATTATATCACTGCGTACTACAGATTCTAAACTCATCATTCTACAATTTGACTTGATTCCAGAACGCAGGCTTCCCGCCGGAAAATTAGCTATGGAGAGTCGCGATAGATTACAAATTCGCGTTGAAGCAATTCTTTGTCTTTTGCGTTCTGATATTCCAACCTGAATCTATTCTTGGGTTCATACAGCTCGGTGTAGGGACTACTAATCACACGTCCTTCTTCATTTGAGATCAAGCTCAATTCTTCAAAGACATCGTTCCCCAAATCTCGCATCAATCGCCGCACAACCCAGGTTGTCTGACTGGCTGGCTTACGAATAGATTCAGTTGATTCTCGATACTCAGGAAACTCGAAACGCACTTGCTTTGAAACGCTCACATAAATGTAAGGATGCTGCTCCCACATGGGGTGACCAGGCGGGTACAATTCCAAAACTCGGCTCTGAAAACTAGCTTTTTCTTCATCGCTCTTTTTCTCAGCGCTTTCATCACGCTCAGCAGGCTTAGCCTCAATTCGAACGATGCTCTGATCTAAATAGAGTGGCGCAAACAAAATGCAAAACAGCGCCAGGCCCTGAAGACCTACCCACAACCAAGCTTTCCATTTTTTCGAAAAATTCGAAGACCTTGCCAATTCACCACTCCCGTACATTTCTATCGGCAGGGTCTGGGCTTTTTTAAAGTTATTTTTGATTTTCTTCGCAATATTAACCAACACTTAGCTTAGGAGGCTCATTAACCCTTTCTAAGCCTTACAAGTTGCTGTAAAGGGAAATTAATTTCCCTCAGCCCCTCGAATTATGTAGGTGTTAATGACGCGAAACCCCCTATTTCGCACAACCAGGTAAGGATATGAAAATGAATAGAAAAAACCACCCCCGAATCTCTTCTTTAGCCGCCGGCTCCAAGTCACTTTTTGCTGTAGCAGCATTGGCTCTTGGCCTTGTCAGCTGTGGACAATCTGCCAAAACGGACCTGACTCCTTACGTCCGCTCAGAAAAGTCTAAAATCCAATCAGTCAACTCTGCTGTGAGGACAGAATTATCGTTGATCAACGAATCTGTGCCGTCTCAAGGCTACCAAGTCTGGCTCGATAAAAGCTTCTGGATGGGTAAAAAAATCTGGGTGAGTTTGGGTGTTGAGAGATCTTCACTTACTGGTCTCGCAATGAGCGTTGATGGTTACCACCCCGCATACCTTGAGCGTGAAGGTGGATTTTTGGTTCTCAAGAAAGACAATTCCGGACTTTATGGTGGAACGGTTCTCGGACCCGAGTTGGCATTGAATGCTTACCCGATTGTTTCTGAGTCACCGACAGAAATTCTTGTAGATCTATCCAAGCCCAAAACTCAGTTTGGCCTTACTCTTACAAACTTCAACGCAGGATCTTATGCTGATACAGAGTTAGCTCCTCGCCTTGAATACTTGAAAAAAGTTGAAGCAAAAGGAAACCGATTGAGTTTCTTTACGGTTTCAATGACGAAAAGTCCCGCTCCTTTGTTTAATCCACAAGGAAATTCTGCAGAAGCCCTTGCTGGCCTCGACCCGTTCCTCCTCTCTATGACCCTTAGAAATGATTGGATTGTTCCTGAAGCCAATACAGACTTCGACTCTATTGCTGCGACTCAGGACACTCTTGGCTTCTTCTTAACCACTCCAAAAGTGATCATGAACGGTCTCGGTGTTGAGCAACTCGTTCAAAAGATCGCAACCAACCAAGCTTTCACCTGGGAAGTTAGCGGCAACACGCCTGAAGAATACAGAACCGCTGTTAAAGAAGGAATTCTTGCTTGGAACCCAAGCCTCAATACTGAGACTGACGTTCTCAAGGTGAACTTTGCTGAAGGATTCAAAGACTCTGTGACTGACCCAACGGTTTCCAACATGCTTTGGGACGACAATATGGCTGTAGGTTTTGCTTTCGCTAACTGGAGAAGCAACCCTTCTACGGGTGAGATCGTTCAAGCCCAAGTTTATATGTCTGGATCTATGTGGGCAGACGGCGCAAAAATCACTTACCAGTTGCGTAAGCTTGAAGAACAGGTTCGTGCTAGTGCTTCAGCTGCTGGTGCAGCAGCGCCCAACTCTCCTGAGAGAGCAGAAGCCATTGCAGCTCTTCGCACAATCAAATCGAAAATCTCTGCAATGACAAAAGAAGCCAAAGCCCTTCAGGCTAAAACTTCTGAGCAACGTGTAGGTTTCGTGGGACTCAACTCTGGTCTTTCAAAAGCCAAAGCACGAAGCAACGCTTACTGCTTTAGAACGGTAGAGCTTGGTGCCAACCTTGGTTTCCTAGCAACTATCGACGACGAACTCGACGATGCTCTAAAAGATCTTGATGGCGAAACCGAAGCCGAAAGACAACCAGACGTCATCGCTTCCGAACACAAAACTCCGACTCACCTTCCCTACATTGCTGAAGGCGTAACTGAAGAAATGTTCGCGGCAGGAGTTGTTCGTGGCGTATTAATGCACGAAATCGGTCACACGATCGGCCTTCGTCACAACTTCATGGGTTCTCTTGGAACCAGCAAAGATGGCGCTGTAAATTCAGCTTCGATCATGGACTACAATGACCTTGTGATCGACACAGAATTCACTGAGCCAGGAACTTGGGACAAATATGTCGCTGAGGCAGTTTACCTAGACAAGCCTTACCCAGAACCTTTCAGCTTTTGCTCAGACGAAACGGCATGGGCTGGTCTTCCGACTTGCGCGCCTTTTGACTTCTCAGCTGACCCAATGAAAGGTCAACACGTAACAGAAGAGTCAAATCTTCTTCTAGCTGAAGTGATGCTTTGGTTCGGCCAAGCCGACATGGCGATGAACTTGATCATGCGTGCACTTAGCTCGAATTTGGACAAAGTCGAATACGTTCTTTTCCCTGCTGACCTCGCTACTCAAGCTTTGAATGACCCTGCATTTGCTGAGTCTCAATTGAAAACTTGGAAGTTTTTGACTGAGTCCATGAACATGCAAGGCACTTCATGGCCTGAATACTTAAAAGTAGCTTACAGAGACATCTTGATTGATGTGTTGGTTAGCGGAACTAGCGACCTCACCTCTGCAAGTGCTGTTGCTCCAGAGCTTACTGCCTTCTATCGTGAAGTCTTGATGAGCTCTGACGCTTATGTTTTCGCAACTCGCATGAACACTCTTAATGGTCTTGTAAAAATTCAAACGGCTGCAGGACGTGCAGCATTGGTTGAAGCTAAGGGCTCACTAACTGAAAAGTTGGCGACAACGGATCGTTCGACTCTCACACCAGAAGCTACTGAAGCTTTGGTTGCAGACGAAGAACTACTTCTACGAATCAAAAAGATTCTAGAAGTAGACGGTTACTACAAAAGCTTGGCTCTCAACTGATTGGTGGTTGTTGAGAGTTTCGCATCCTTTAATGTTTTGTTGTGGTGGTGAAACATTAGAGGCCTGGGGGGAGCGTTCAAAAAAGTGAACGCAAACCTCTATGACGCCAGGGTTTCCGAGGGGGAATCCCTGGCGTTATTTTTTTGCCAAATACCGAATTCCGCAAACAGAATACCGTACCGAATACGGAATACCGTTAACAGAAGACCGTATACCGAATCTTTCCGAATACTACTTAACTTCAGGTTCGTCGTAGACGTACTCTTTGCCTTTGTAGTTTCGAAGGGTCCATTTACTACCCTCATGCTTAACGACATACTCTGGAAGAATAGGAATCTTACCGCCTCCACCTGGAGCATCAATCACGTAGTGAGGAACCGCCATACCAGATGTATGACCACGAAGCCCCTCGATGATTTCAATGCCTTTTGCAATTGGAGTTCTGAAGTGGGAAATGCCCTGACTCATATCACATTGGAAAATGTAATAAGGTCGAACTCGCATCATCAGCAAAAGATGATTGAGCTTCTTCACGGTCTCGACGCTATCATTCACTCCTTTCATCAAAACCATTTGGTTATTGATAGGAATGCCTGCTTCAGCGATCTTCAAGCAAGCCTCGAAAGCCTCGGCCGTGCACTCTGTGGGGTGGTTGAAGTGAGTATGAACATAAAGTGGTCCGTGCTTTTTTAGAATTTTTACAAAATCGTCTGTCACTCGATGAGGAAGCGTCACAAGGTTACGAGTTCCAAGACGGAAAACTTCGACATGAGGAATCGCACGAAGCGAGCCCATGATGTAATCAAGGCGGTCGTCTGAATTAGAGAGTGGGTCCCCACCAGAAATCACAACGTCGCGAATGGAAGGCGTATTTCTAATGTATTCAAGTCCGCCTTCAATTTGCTGCTTCTGAGCAGCTGATGAAGGATCGGCCACTTTACGTTTGCGAGTGCAGTGACGACAAAACACAGGGCAATGGTGAGTGGTGTAGAAGAGCACACGGTCTGGATAGCGATGAGTGATACCAGGAACCGGCATATCGACTTCCTCACCTAAAGGATCTTCCATTTCGTTAGCGAGAATGTTGAGCTCACCCATCTTAGGAACGGATTGTAATCTGATCGGACAATTAGGATCCTTGGGATCCATCAAAGCCGCGTAATAAGGCGTGACAGCCATATTAAAAAGCTCAGATGATTTATCAAAAGCTTCGTGCTCTTCATCAGTGACATCGATCACCTTCTCAAGCTGGTCCATACGCCTCACACGGTTCTGTTGCTGCCAGATCCAGCTATTCCATAGCTCCGCCGGAGTATCGCCCCACGGGCGCCCTCGGGGTCCTGCGTTGAATTCCTGCCTTCCAACATTGTATTGAGGTTTCGGGTTAAATCCGAGTTCTTTCGTAGCCATAACAATAGTTTACACTAGCCTTCACTGAAATTGTCCACTAAGTCTTAAAGCTGTCTTATGCCTAGTTCCAAATTGCGCCCCTCATTCTGGGATCATCATCATTGCGTGCCTCTTTCTAGGGACTTAGCGCCTTCCAGCATCTTTGAACGTTTTAAAGACTATCTGGTGTTTGATATCGAAACCAAAGACTTGGCGCCGGTGGACTCCTCTTTGGAGAATTTGGCCAAACTCGGCGTGAGTGTGGTGTGTGCTTATGACTCAAAAGTCGGCAAAATGTTGACCTTTTTTGAAAATGACGTGCCGAAGCTCGTCAAATTGATGAGCGAAAGAGTCGTCGTGGGTTACAACATTCGCCGTTTCGACTTGCCTGTGCTGACGGGTTACGGACTTGAGCTCGAAGGCCTAGAAGTTTTCGATCTCATGGACGAAGTCGAGCGAGGCATGGGCCGCAAGTGGATCAAGCTTCAATACGTGGCGATGGGTACATTAGGCGAAGGCAAAAGCGCCGACGGTAAAATCGCGGTGGAATGGTACAAGCAAGGCAAGATGAAAGAACTTGCAGAGTATTGCGCCGTGGACGTCGAAGTCACTCACAAGATTTTTAGACATGGACTAGATAAGCGCTTCCTCGCCGTCGAATGGGGCGAAGGAAAGCGCAAAGAATTTGTTGTCGACTGGACTTAAACGCGTCAAAGGGTGACTAATGTCACGCTTTGATGCGTTTAAGCTTGTTCATGGCGTAAAGCGAAGCAACACGCCAGACTACTTGTTCTGCAAAGACTCTTGAAGAGTTTCGCGAACTACAGGATTGGTCCACTTGAGTGTTTGAATCTGAACTGTGGCATCTCGGCCTTCGCCGCCGCCTCCAGCTCCACCTCTGCCAGCACCGCCACCGTAGCCAGCACCGCCGCCACCTGCAGCAAATCCTGCAAAGTTTCTTCCGCCACCACTACCAGCAGCACCACTTCCAGAGCCAGCTCCAGAACCTGCCCCTGCAGCCCCAGTCCCGCTACCACCAGCAGCCGCACCTGACAAGGCAGCTTCATCGGCTGCGAGTGAGGCAAACGGATCTTCTTCGTCTTCTCCCGTTGAAGCAACCGTAGCTTCCCCCGGAATAGCATCAGGATTTCCTACATTAATTTGATCGGTATTAGGATTATCCTTGTCATCATCTTTCTTCGCGATACAGGCACGTACATCTACGTTAAAGGTTTCATCTTCTTTACATGTTGGTTTCGAGATACAAGTTCCGCTAGCGTCTGGATATTGGTCTGCCTCGCACGAACCGTCTTGAACGACACAAACTCCACCTTGATCGACCATTCCTGCGCCACAACCACCTGTACCCGTAGGAGTTTCAGGGGCTTCTGGAATATCTGTGATATTGCTACCCGGAGCTGGAGCGGTATCACCGCCTTCGTCTCCCCCACCCATCATCATAGCACCTAAGCCAACAAGTCCCGCAACAGCTGCGAGAGGGCCTAATGTAGATAGAAGGTTGCTTTTGGTTCCAGCAGTTTCAGCAGCTTTTTGCTTTGCATCTGCAACACTCGCCGCTGCCGATTCTTGCGACTTAGTAACGAGGTCTGCAGGAATCTGAGGATTCGGAGAATGTCCTTGATCACTAAAGCTATTGTAACCATCAACAGCTTCTTTTACTGTGTCTGCAGCTAACTTTTTATTTTCGGCAGTTTCTATAACTCTCGCAGAAGCTGTGTCCAAAAGAGTCATATCCGTTCCACCATTTTTTGCAGCTGACTCAAGAGCAGCATCAGTTTTATTGTCTTTTTTTAATTGAGTGTATTGTTGAGTCGTCATTCCCAGTTTAGAGGCTGCAGCATCAAATTCCGTTACCGCAGTCGCATTTTTGGCGTTCCATTCGTCATAAAAATCGGCAGCTGCAAAAACCTTTTCACCAAAAGGCTTACACCTAGTGTGCCAGCCTGACGAATCTGTAACTGGTGGAGGGGTACACAATGCCGCTCCACTCTCAGACAAATACCCTCTGATAGTTCCGGCATTCTCTGATTTTTTAGCAAAACTCTCTAAAGGAATCATAAATCCAACTCCTAAAAGGAGTTGGAATGAAAATAGTATAGCGAAGGTTTTCTGTATGTATAAACGCATAGACATCTGTCCTCTTGGATTCATTATGGGGGGAATCGGACTGAGATGCTCGTTAAACTTCGGTTAAGATTGCGAAAAGTTATCAAATACCGGAATGCTTTATCTATAATCCTTTACATGCATCTGCTGCGTCTATATCTATGCACCCACTTCGCGCTTATGGCGTTTATAGTGCAAGCTGTGGATCTCGCGCCTTTAAACTCACAACGATGCCATCTCATCCTGAACTCTATCGGCCCCAAACAAAACCCCGATCAAGTCCCTGATCAATTGCGGTCTAGCGTTTTAGAATCCATTGAAGGCTCAAAAGCTGAACAGAACGAACTCAACGCCCATCTCAAAAAACTCAATCATCCCGAGATCAATCGGATCGTTCGGGAGATGGAAACTCTAGAAAAAACCAATTCAGTCATCACATCCAAGTACCTCGACCGAATGCAAGAGCTTAGCCAGGCCATCAAAGAAGCGCGAGCTGCAGGCAATGATGCCAAAGTAGCAGAGCTGAATGCGCAGAAAAAAGCGGCCGTCGTTGAGCAACTCGAGCGAAGCCAAAACCTCGAGAAGCAAAAAGCTGAACTTTTATCCGAAGCCAAACAATACCGCCATTCTATGCCGGTGGAAGATCAAGTGGTCTTAGATCACATTATGAAAGCGCGGTTTGATTTTGCGGAAAGTTTTGGTGAAGCTACCCACAAGT
>CAZXHL010000075.1:0-12642 GCA_964640545.1 uncultured Bacteriovorax sp.
AAATCATCCACAAGACGGTCAGCTCAAAAGCGTGTCGTAATTTTCAAAATATTTTGTTTTCAGTCAATCATACCGATTTGTTGATCAGACAAAGAATTGCAGCGTTTAGCCGGGAGACGATCAGCTTTGCAAAGACTGCGGGGCGCATGATCCAGAAGTACATGCTGTTTTTGGTTTACAAAAATTACATGGCAACGCAGTTTACAAAAAAGCATGTGAGGCGTCCCGAGGCGCATGAGAAAAGCCCTGCACAAATGCTGGGCCTGACGAAGCAGCTTTTAAGATTTTCGCAGGTATTCAAATTTTATCCCAGGCAGGCAGAAATTGAGGGGCTCTCGAGGCCCGAGTGGCGACAATTTGCGCAAGCTGAGCTTCCAGATTTCTGCAAACGAAGCCTAAAGTTTAAGCGACGTAAGAAGGCGGCCTAAAAATATAGACTCATGAAGGGGACTAAACATGAATTCTTGGAAGATTTTTTTGCAACACTTTAGCGCGCACAGTTAATCCTTTAGGAAATTGCGCTTTTCGAAGTGACCTTGGCCCCATGATTTGAGCTGATAGAGGGCTTCGAAGGCGAGCAGTAGTTCGCCTCGTGGCATGGGGAGGCTTTGGAAAAATCTTCGAAATCTACCAGCAACACTCAGCTCATCAGGATATTTAAAAAACTGAGTCAGCTTCAGAGTGTCAACGGCGTATTGAATGAAGCGCTCTTTGTCCTCGAGAGTTGACCACGCTTCACCTTTTTCTAGCTCGTATGCGCTAAAGACTGAATCTGCCTTTGCGGGCTTGCTTTGACTCTGCCAAAGATGCCAATGGTAGATCAGCATTCCCGCAGCCATAGCCATGTTGATGGATGGAGAGGTATCAGCTGTGGGGATTTGAATGAGCTGCTGGCAATGGCTCGCTTCCTCAGCCGTGAGACCATCACTTTCACAACCGAGCACAATGGCCCAGCGAAAGTCGCGTTCCTTGAAAGTGGAGTGTTCTTTTTGAATGTTTTGAAAGGCAATCTCTGGATTGACGAAGGGCCTGGAGTAGCCGAGGTCATAGGCATCGGTTTTCCCAGATGTGCCCATGGCACAATGGCAATCGCCGATGGCTTCTGCAAGAGTCACATATGTTTTTGCTGAAGTTAAGATCGGCTCGCCTTTGCAGGCCATGGCCCAATCCATTTTTGAAAATTCTTCGGTGGCATCACCGGTGGGAAAATCGCCTACAATACGTAATTCTGTAAGATTGAAGTTGGACATCACTCTAGCGAGTGCTCCGAGGTTGCCTGCGTTCTGAGGATGGGTAGAGATGATAATGGGGGCCATGAGTTTGCTCATGAACCCCTTTGTAATTCAAATTAGAGCATGAAGCGAGCGCCAACGACAACGTCGCCAGCAGCCCACTCTTGTGATTGTGGCTTGTAGAAGCCTTCGAGCGCAACGCTAGATCCAACGGCTAAGCTTACCCCCGCATGGATGTCTCCGCCTTCGAATGAGCCGGCGATATAGGAGGATGTGTAGCCTACGCCAACAGAAACTTTTTTGTTGGAATAGGAGAGTCCTGCATCAAAAAAGAAAAAATCAAAATCAACGCCCCAGGGAATCTTTACGTCGAAGCCAAATGTGAGTGGTCCGTTTATGATTCCAATACCTGCATCGAGACGAGTAAGGCTGTCGGAGATTCCCCGGCCAATCACACTAAGGCGGAATTTGCTGAGGTCGAAATTGGCGGCAACATCAACGCTTGTGCTATCAAAGCCGACATCGGTAAAGACCGAAGTTCCTAGGCTCAACGCATTCATTCGAAAGGCGAAACCACCTGCAAGCCCGTCATCTCCAGCTGGGTTTTGTTGATACTGTAAGCCGGCACCGGCATCACCTAGGCCAAAGATCGCAGATCCATAAATAGCTTCTGGATCAACTTGGTATAATCCCTGAAGGCTCGTCTTCGGCGAGTCGACCATTGCTGCTGGGTTGACGAATAGAGAATGGTTGAGGGTGGAGTAGGCTAAGCCCGATCCAACCCAATGCGCCATTCCCGAGCGTGCTGCCGCATGGCCTGAGTTAGAAAAAGTTGTAGCTACCAAAAAAAATACTGCTGTTAGTGACGTTTGAAAAATCTTGGAAAATTTCATCATGAGTCTCCTTATGAGCCCATGTTCATGGGCTGAGTCCTATGTTAACATTTAGAGTATTGAAACTCCAAGAAGCACCACTGCAGGAATTGGTCTTCTTTCTTGACTATGATGGGTCACTTTGTCCCCATCTCGAAGTCTGGGAAGAGCGTATCTACGACCCAGATGAGATCTATGCGCTTGTCTCCGCACTAAAACCCTCCACAACGGCAGCTGACCGAAATTCTGGTGCGCGTGAAATCTACTGGAATACGGGGCGAAGGGTGGAATCTTTGGCGTCCGTAAGCGACAAATTTTTGGAATACCCCGGATATTTTATTCAAGGGTCGGTATTTTGGGACGCCCAATCCAAGACTGAGACCGTGTGTGGCCCGCTGATTGGAAAAGACTGGGCTAAGTTTTATGAGGATCAACTCAAGACAGAAAAAGGTCTACGGATCGAGATCAAAAAATCCAGCCTTCGAATTGCAGCTTTTCAGGATGGGGACCGAGATCAGGTCACGAGATTTTTTGAATCGGCCAAGCACCCGGATCTGACGGGTTGGCAATGGCGAATGGGTGCTCGAGGGGCAGAGTTGTTGTCGAAGGATTTTGACAAACGCTTTGCGGTTCGTGATGGTTTGAAGCGCACTCCCGGAATCCCCGTCGTGATTGGTGATGATACTCTAGATGCGCCTGCCGTTGAGGAGGCCATCGCTCGCGGCGGCTTTGCGATTCTTGTAGGCGAACACTGTGGCTGGGCGACTGAGATTGAGCACAAAGCTTCGCAGCTCTTGTATTGCAACGATGTGGGGCAGGCCAAAGCTCTACTTCAATCACTTGTCTAAACTTTCAACAATATAGCTTGATGGCAGCCAATAATTTCAGCCCCTTGTAGGGCGGGGGGGATGGCATCCTTCTTGAAGTATCTATAGGTAATGAAACGTTTCATGGACAAATGCATCTTCCCCCTGGTGGGGATTCGAATGTTCTTCATTCTAGTTACTTTGGGCTCTTCCATGCTCCACGCCGACGGAGGATATCCTGAGGACGACACCAAGGCTTTGCTCGGTGGCCGGATGGAGGAGATTCGGCAGCAGCTCAAAGTTCAAGGCACAGATTCCTTGCTGCCGGCTTATTTGAATTTATCAAGAATGAGCGATGAGAAGCTTTTTGCTTACATCGAGGACCTAGAACAGATTGCTGTTTTGACCAAAAATTTCGATTCGCAGATTCCACATGTGGACTATCGACTAGCTTTAGCCGGGCTGGAGTCTGCCGCTCGGCTACAAAAACGGCTTCCGTTTCACTTTTTTGAAGCTGGAGACAAGGCAAAGACTTCTGGCTCTGTGATTAGCTATGAGGCCAATATGTGGATGAAGTATCTAGACTCAGTCTCCTCGAAAGAAAAATGTTCATCGCTAAAGCTCTATTTGGGCACGTCGATCGCTAGGTTGACTCTTATGAAGGCAAGTTTGCCGGAGGCAGAGTTGCCCTCGTTTCCTTTGACGGAGCCTGAGAGGCGTCTCAAGGGCTATTCGGAGGATAGAACGCGAGCTTTTTGGGAGCTTAGACTGTTCATGCAGGTGCCGATGTTGGTTTCGAGGCTCAAGGGGGTGAAGTGTATGGACCATACTTTTGAGGCACATACCTTTCTGCAGGAGGGATACAAGCGTTATGACTTTCTTCAGCGGGGTTATAATTATAGGCACGATGGAGTTCAGACAACGATCTATCGCTGGCCTGTAGGTCGGGCTAAGCAAATGTGCGGTCGACCGTTTCATACTCACTATGCTGACATGCTTCAGCGAGATGATCTGCCCTTTGGGGTGGCGGGGCCGTTTCGTGCTTCGAAAACGACGGAAGAATTTGTGAATCATCTTCGAAAGCTTGATCCGTAGACCTAAGCGATCCGGTGCCAGATACAGGTATCGGATACCTGTATCTAGAATTCTCGCAATCTTGAAAAAGAAAAACCCCGCCTCTTTGATAAGAGGCGGGGTTTTTAAATTTTAGTTTCTTAAAGAATTAAGAAAGGTGCTTAGAAACAAGTTTAGTCATTTCGAACATAGAAACTTGTTTTTTGCCACTGAATACAGCTTTAAGAGCGTCGTCAGCGTTGATCATGCGGCGGTTCTGAGAATCTTGAAGATTGTTCTTCTTGATGTACTGCCAAAGTTTTTTAGTAACTTCTGTGCGAGGAAGTGGCTTGTTGCCAACTACAGCTGCAAGAGAGTCACTTGGCTGGAACGGACGCATGAAAGCAGCATTAGGCTTTCTTTTAGTCTTAGGCTTAGCAGCTTTTTTAGTTGCTTTTTTTGCTACTTTTTTAGTGGCTTTCTTAGCTACTTTCTTAGTTGCTTTTTTAGGAGCAGCTTTCTTAGTTGCTTTTTTTGCTACTTTTTTAGTGGCTTTCTTAGCTACTTTTTTAGTTGCTTTTTTAGGAGCAGCTTTCTTAGTTGCTTTTTTAGCTACTTTCTTAGTGGCTTTCTTAGCTACTTTCTTAGTTGCTTTTTTAGGAGCAGCTTTTTTAGTTGCTTTCTTTTTAGTTGTTTTCGTTTTAGTTGCCATTCGTGAGATCTCTCCTTCAATAGTGATCGTTTAATAACTTTCTTTTTCACCTTTTCTTGCTCTACTTGCAAGGGGGGGAAGAAAATTTTTCCTTTTTTTGTGTCGGTAGCCCCATTCGGAAACTTGAGCTATCAAGAAGAAATCGAGTAAAAAAGTTGCGATGGCATCTAACTCGGAACGGAGATTGGACTGTGAAAAATTCATCAATGTACCTCACGACCCCACTTTATTATGTCAATGCAAGGCCTCACTTGGGGCATGCCTACACCACCATATTGGTAGACTTTGTTAAGAACTTTGCAAAGCAACAAGGACGCGATGTGATTTTCCTCACGGGCACCGATGAACATGGCGAGAAAATTGCACAGTCCTCCGAAAAATCTGGCAAATCTCCTCAGGAATTTACCGATGAAGTCTCTCAAACTTTCCGTGATGCTTGGAAAAAATTGGGTCTCAAGCCAGACGTATTCTATAGGACCACTCAGCCAGAACACTATGAATTAGTTAAGAAATCGCTTCAGCGCCTTAAGGACAAGGGGGACATCCACTTCACCACCTACTCGGGGAAATACTGCGTGGGATGCGAGCGTTTTCGTACTGATCAAGAGTGGGATGAGAAGGGGCTATGTCCCGACCATCAAACACCTGCAGAGATCCGTGAAGAGTCGAATTACTTCTTCAAGATGGGCAAATATCAGGACGAACTGAAGAAATATTACGCCGAAAATTCGGAATCGATTGTCCCCTCAAACTACCTCAAAGAAGCGCAAGCGATGCTCTCCGAGCCGCTCGAAGATCTTTGCATTTCACGCCCGATCGAAAGACTAAAATGGGGCATTCCATTACCTTTCGACGAGGGCTATGTGACCTATGTTTGGTTTGACGCGTTGTTAAATTATTTGGGTGGAATTGGGTATACCGGAGACGAAATCGACAAAACTCCCGGCTTCAAATCGGAGTTTTGGGAAAATTCACACCACTTTATTGGCAAAGATATTCTAAAAACGCACGCCGTTTACTGGCCAACGATGCTTTTAGCTCTCGGAGTAAAGCCTCCTAAGCAGCTTCTCGTTAACGGATTTTGGCTTATGGGTAAATTGAAGATGAGCAAAAGCCTGGGGAATGTTGTGGATCCTATTCTGGTTGAGGAAACTTTTGGTGCTGAGCCTTTCCGTTATTACCTGCTGAGAGACATGTCATTTGGAGCTGACTCTAGTTTTACTTGGGAATCTTTCATCCTGCGTTCGAATGCAGAGCTCGCTAACGGAATTGGAAACTTGGCTTCTCGGTCTCTTACTCTCATTAAAAAGAACTTTGATTCCAAGATGCCGTCGAGAGCGACTCGCGAAGATGGAGATCACGCTCTACTGAAAAGTATTGAGAAGCTCCCTGCGGCCTTTTGTGAAGAATTCGAGAAGGCTCGCTACCACATGGCTATCGGAAAATTTGCTGAAGCCGTGGCTGAATGTGATCGCTATATCAACGAGCACAAGCCATGGGCTCTCGCGAAAGATCCCGATCAGCGAGGACGCTTAGAGGCTGTGCTCGGCACTGTCGCTGATTCTTTATCTATATTGTCTGTTGTGATGGCTTCAGTCTTGCCTGAGGGAAGTCGTAAGCTCCGAGTGGCTTTGGGTTTTGCAGATTCAGAAGAGCTGCCATTGTTCTCTGAGGTAGGCAATTATATCGCTGAAGGCGCAAGCCTCGGCGAAGTGCCAAGGCTTTACCCTCGCTTAGAGCTTCCTAAAGAAGATTAGTGTTGATTTTCAAGCTGGCGAACTCGATTCTTCAGGGAATCTATTTCGTCCTGCATTTGCCTGATGACTCGCTCCAAACTGCGGTGGTCTGTCATCTCCTCTGTAAAGGGGTAGCCAGAGCAAACGTAGTCGCCTTCACGGTTAGAGCGCCAGTAGTCGCAGGGCTTGATGCGTGTGCTGGATAAGTAGTCCCAGCTGGCTGAGGCTTCGGCGCTAGAATCTCGAGAGGCATTCACTCCATTTGAAAAAAGAAACAGGGCAAGGATGGGGGTGGTGAGCATAAGTTTAATCTTCATGTTGCCAAGTTTAATGTGGCATTTCGCGCTGTCAAAGGGCAGTCGAGGAGAAGCTGCGAGAGAATCCTTGTCGCCGCATGTTGCGAGGATTAGAAAAGCGCCATGACTATCGAAGCCCAATACCAGCTTGTGAAGCACGAAGACCCCAGTAATTTTCTTTCTCAAGTTTCTTCGCTCCTTCTTAAAAATGAGTCCAGAAACAATTTGGTCCTAGGTCTGGCGGGAGCCGCCGCCAGAAACTCTGATCCAAGAATTACAGAAGCCCATTTTTGGGAACTCACAAAAAATGAGATGCCTGAAGGTTGCGGGATCAAAACGAGCCCGGATCGCGGACTCCTAGTTTCAGTGATGCCAGAAGAAAGTGCGCGCGAGTTCGCGAAGCGCTTGGTGGATGCGGATTTTCGATTTCCTGAAATGGTGGGGCCGCGTGATGTGGTCGAAGCTATGGTGGAAGAATTTGAGAAGTTACGAGGGGACAGGTTTAGGGTCGCCATGGAACAAGGCATTTACGAGGCGAAGCATATCATCGCGCCAAGCGGAGTTGAGGGGGCATTGTCCTCCTGTCATCACGACGAATTTGCCACAGCGTATGAGTTCATCCTAGGTTTTCTCAGAGACTGTTTTCCTGGGGAAGCTAAGAGCAAGCAATCAGAAGAAGCGAAGAAGCTCGCTGAATTGCGTGTTGAAAACAAGTCGTTGTATTTTTGGAGGCTTGCAAATGGAAAAGCCGTGGCAATGGGGGCGGAGGCGAGAGAGTCACCTCATGGCTCTACGATCTCCTACATATACACTCCTTCGAGTGAGCGCGGAAAAGGGTATGGGGCCGCAGTCACGGCAGCCATCAGTCAGTTGATGCTCGATCGAGGAAAATCCCTCTGCAACTTATTCACAAACCTGGCCAACCCCACGTCGAATTCGATCTATCAAAAAGTGGGCTACCGCCGAATCGGCGATAGCTTGCATGTGAAGTTAAGGGGGTAGTGGGGCCTTGTCTTGATTATGGGTCCGTTACTTTTACATTTAAAAGGTTGTGGACCCCTTGCCTTGTTATGTTGAAGCGAAGCTCTTTTGCTTGCCTTAGTCCATTATAGAAGCTTTGAATTCTTCCAATGTCGTTTAAAGGGTTTCCGTCTACGTGGGTCAAGATGTCTTGAACCTTGACTCCTGCTTCTTCATAGATGCTTCCCGGTTGTAACGATAAAACTTTAAATCCTAAGATCTGACCGTTTGGGCTTCGGTGAGGGATGGCATGTGCTTGGAAAAGTAAATTTGGATCGCTGAGTCTCTTTATAAGCATTTGTCGTGATATCGAAAAGCTAATGATGTTTTCTTTTGAGACTTCGGGGACGGCTGGGGACTCTTCTGCCTCGCTAACTTCGCTTTCCTCCAGGGCCTCTTCGGGATATTCTTCGAGCAAATCATCTTCGCTCGTTTCTGTGTCCTCAAGAGAGTCTTGGCTTGGAGAGTAGTCATATGAAGTGCAGAGCTCATGGATTTCTGCATGCATGGAATAACGACCGGCAAAGAATGCGACCCCAAAAACTAAAATAGTAAATAAAATACCCAGTATCTGTTTCATGTTGAAAGTAGTCTATCTCCGACATGTGGAGTAGTAAATAGGAAGAACTTCAGCATACGTACCTCTTTAATTCTGGAAACTTTATCTATTTACTTGAGCAATGGCGGCGACCCACTCAAAGATGAGATGAATCCAAAAATTAAAAAGAAGACACTAGGCATAGAATAATTTACTACTTCAATTCAAAGCGATGAAGCACAGGTAGGTGGTCCGAGACCCAAATTTTGTTTTGTCTCTTGCTCTTAAGAACGCGAGGCGAGGATGGGACTTGATTTCTGAATAGGAGATCTTCCCCTAAGAAATCAAACTCTCTGTTTGAGGCAAAGAAGATGTAGTCGAGTCTCTCCGCATCTTTGGAATCATAGTCTTTCCCAAGACCAATATTGGCCCAAGTGGGAGAGCTAAAGAGCTCTGCCTGTTTGAAGGGACGAAGTTTAGACGCTCTCCAGAATTCCGAAAAGTTAAGCAGCTCTAGGTCTCTCGGAAAAGCGTTGAAATCACCACCGACGATCAAAGTATCTGCCTCCCTAAAGGTGGCGATAAAGTCTTTCAGGTCTTCTAATTGTTTCTGCCGAATGGCAGCATTTTCACGTTCGGATGCCAGGTGCACTGAGATGGCAACAGTCTTTCCCCATTGAGGATGAGTGACCTCAATAGCTATCGCGAGTCGCTGATAAGGATCTTCCTGCGAATAGAAAAGCTTTTTCAGGTGGATACCTTCTATTGGATATCTACTCAGGACAGCTACACCCTCATCGCCGCGATCTCGTTTTCTAAAAGCTGTATGCATCCCGAGAAGTCGACCTAGAAAATGTGCTGAACTTTGATCCGTGTGATTTTCTTGTGCGAGAACTTCTTGGAGTAGGACAACGTCGAGCAGCATCCGTGTTTCTATGTCAGGAGCTTGCGCATCTCCGTCGTGAATGGCGGCCGCCATACTCGCAAATCGATCCCAGTTATCCTCGCGCCACATGTTGAATGACATCACGTTGAGGAAGTTCTGAGTTTCGATTGAACCTTGCTGTGTTTTCTCGGACTCATTCTCGATGGAGGCGACATCTCGAGCATTAACATTCTTGCCTAATGGATCCATTCTCGATTGAAGATCGAATCTATGGCTCGCGCATGCGGATAGCACGAGAGCCATCAAAACCATCGAAGAGTTCGCGAATATCCGGCTGAAGAACATAGCTTCTTTTCGGATGATTGGAGCCAAAGCTTAATGAGACTTTAGGCAATTATTACAGTGGTATAGCTTGATGGCTAGCTAGCTTTCCTTGCGGCTGCCTTCGTAAACTTCGTAGAGGCAGAAATCCATTTTATCAGCGCCATTCTCGACTTCTTGACGATGAGACGGTCTGAAGCCCATACGCTTGCTGAGGCCTTGACCTAAAGCCATGGCGATCTTTGCAGGAGCGCATTTGTGTTTAACGGTATGGCCGAAATCGGAAAGCAATTGAGACGCTTCTTCGTTGTCGAGTCTGTCGCCCCATGGAGGGTTGCAGACAATGAAAGCGCCAGGATGCTTGAGATCACGAGCATCGGCTTTTTTGACCTTCACATATTTTGAAAGCCTCGCTCTTTGAATCGAAACTCCAGCCGCGTCTAAAACTTCAGGATCGATGTCATACGCGTAGGCCAGTGTGTCGCCTTCGCGCTCTTCGAAATAGATATCTGCTGCCATCTTTGCTTTCGTGGCCTTTTTATTCGCGAGTGCATTGAGAGATGGACAAGCTTTGGCAAAGCCAACAGGAACGGGATTGTGAACCCTTGCCGGAGCACCAGCCTTATAGAGCAAAGCCTCGAGAATCAAAGTTCCACTTCCACAGAAAGGGTCGACGATCGGCCCATCGAAAATTTCAGGACCGAAATTCATCTTGGCGAAGCGAATGAGAGCGGCTGCACGATTTTCGCGAAGCGGTGCAAGTCCGCGTTTCTCACCGTATCCGCGTCTGTGAAGGGCGTCAGTGCTGAGGTCGAGTAACAATTCGCAACGATCCTGTGTGAAAAAAGCTGTTAAAGAGATGTCAGGATTTTTTCTGTCGACGTTGGGCCTGTCGAAGCCTTGCTTTTTGATTTCGTCACAAATACCGTCTTTGATCTTCAAAACAGCAAAGTTCATGCTCACATCAGTGATCTGCCCGCGGCCTTGAATACGAAAAGTATCTTCTGTCCTGAGGTATGATGCCCAGTCGATGCGGCGGACTTGGTCGTAAAGCATGGCAGGGTTCTTCGCAGAGAATTCTCGGATAGGAATGTGCATGCGTGATGAAATGCGGCTCATCACCACGAGTGTGGTGAGTTCGTCAGGCGTGACTTCAAGCCTAATCGATGAATGCGCTTTTTGAAGTTTGGAAATCTCAGGACAAAGTTCGCGAATCTCGTCCTCTAATAGACCTTCAAGTCCTGGCGTGCATGAAATAACAAGTTCGACATGTTCTGTGTTTTGATGTTCAGTTTCTAAAGTTTCCATAATGAAATAACCTCGTGGTGCGTTGTTGCGGGGAAAGCGTCCACACAAGACCATTCGTAAAGTCTGTAGCCCAATGCTTTCAATAGTGATGAGTCGGCTAGCAATCCCTTGGTGTGGCAGTGGTAGCTGAGCACAAATTTAGGGCGTTTGATGGGGAAGTCTAGCAATTCTTTAAAGAGTTCGGGAAATCCACTGCGTGGAGGATCGATGATCCAAAGGTCCGCGCGTTCCGGAAGCCAGCTCAGTTTTGCAGCTGTGTGAGACTGGTGAACTCTTGGAAAGTAATCCTGTGCATTTTCTTTCAAACAACTAATGGCTTGAGGCTGCACTTCGCAGGTCCAAGCTTTTTTGCCTTCCATAAGGGATGCAAAGGCTGCAGTAAGATTGCCGTAGCCGGCGCCGAACTCAGCCCAGGTTTCGATATTGTCGATTTGGTTGTAGAGCAATTCGAAGCCGGTTGCGATCATAGCTCGATTCACTTCGGGACCCGGTTGAGAAAACTGATTGATCGTAGAGACAAGAGGAATGCTCTCGTTGTTGATGTCATAGCTATCAAGCCACGGAATGTAGGGAGCTTCTTCGAAAATCAATTTGCCATCTTCATCTACGGAGAAGGCTTTGCCTTTTTGGCCGGCTTCGACGATCCAGTCTTCGGATTCGATATAGTGTCTTAGCCAAGATTCATCGTCTTTGAGGGCTTTGATGTCCTCATTGGAAACATCAATCCACAAACCTTTGTATCGTTCATTTTTGGAATAGCGGAAGCGAAGCTGCGCCTTTTCAACGGGTAGTGGACGAGACAGGTAAGTCTCCATCATCTCAAGAATTTCGGGGCAAGCCGTGTCGGGCGCAAGAATCTCAAAGAACTCATCTTCTCGGTTTCGAATTCCGAGCTTGCCTTGCCAGTGCATGACATCGAGCTTGACGCGGTCGCCAAGAACTTCAGGCTGCGTGGCTCTTGTGGGGTCGACTCCCAGAATCTCAGAGGAGATAAGTCGCTTTTCTCGCCATTTTTGTTCGACGATACTCTCGTTTTCATTGAGAAAAAATGGGGCAACTATAGGTGTGCTTTTTGAGTTGCGGTCAGAATTGCTGGTGGGGTCCATGAGCTTGTCCTTACATAACAGCCCTGAGCCCTCATCCCAACGCAAAAAACGCCTAACAGCGCTTATTTTCTGGAAATCAGCCCCTGAAAGGTATACCTTGGGCAGCGTTTCCTATGAGTAATATTCATCCTTTAAGAAGAAAAAGTGTCAAACCCTCTATCAGCACCGTCCGTGGCATGCTTCCAGGTAAGCAGTTCAGGGCTCTAGATTCTGCGATGCAGAGTCTACGAACCGCAGGTCTGCGCTTGGAATGGCGCTGGACCAACGCTCAAATCGGTTGGGTTTGTGTTGGCCTAGCTGACGACAAAGTGGCTTGTGAACTTCGTCCTGTTGAAGAGCCATTGATTGGTGTCTTGAAGTTGAAGAAAGAAGAGTCTGAGGCCGTCATCGCAGACAGTTCCCTTCCGAAAAAATACAAAAAAATTCTCGAGCTTCCTATCAATGAAGCGCGTGGCACGAATACTTATGAGTTTCCTCTTGAGGATTCTAAGTACCGCGACCTTTTCACTGCATTCGTTGAAGCTGTTGAGCTAGCACTCGGCGAAGTGGCTGAGGCCTAAGGTTTAAACGGTGCTATTAGCGGTCTTTGACCTCGGATCTAACTCCTTTAAAGTCACTGTCGCCCAATATATGGGCTCAGACGCACGCATCCCCTTTAAGATTGTTCACAAAGAACGTCATCCCGTGCAATTTGGCGCGAGTGTATTTGGCGACAAGAAGATCTCCAATCGTCATAGGGTTCTGGGCCTAAAGGCT
>CAZXHL010000076.1:0-12137 GCA_964640545.1 uncultured Bacteriovorax sp.
ACAAATGGACTTAGGTGGCGCCATGCATTAAAATGCGCCGATGCCAAACCGAGCGCACAAGCTAAGTCGAACCGTGGTGACGGGATTGCTTTTCATTCTCCCAGCAACGGGACTCATCGCTCGTGAACGACGGCTACCGCTTCGAACACACTTCAACAAAGTGCCACTCAACATTACCGTCGTGAATACTACAGAAGATCACATGAATCTTTTGGTCACCTACAGAGGACACTTCAAATCTCGACTCAAAAGACAACGTGAAATCTTCGTTGAAAAAGTTACGGCGAGAATTCGCCCCTACAAATCTGACTCCTGCACTTTGTTCCCTGCGGGCAGTTGGGGTCACTGCTGTGAAGCCCACGACCTTGAATACTGGCTTGGTGGCACCAAACAAAATCGCAAGAACGCCGACCTTAGCTTCAAACAATGTGTTGCCGAATCTGGTGGCAGCATTCTAGCTGCCATTATGTATCTCGGAGTGAGAATGGGTGGATCAGCAAAATTTCAAACGCCTTGGACATGGGGGTTTGGCTGGAACTACAACCGCCGATACCTACCATTTAGTGAGGAAGAATTAGTTTTTGCCCAAAAGAACTTAGACCCGTTTCATCGAGATATCCCCGACAGAACTCCCGCAAATTAATCATCAAACGATTTAGGCAAATCCATCCAAGGTAATGACTTTTGCCGGACTAAAAAAGTCATCCGGGAATCCCTTGCTAATTTTTCGTCGCTTTCTTTTTAGAAACTCAGGTGAGTTTCCAGTTGAAAGGAATTCGCCTTTTATATTTTTAGAGAACAATTGTTGAGTCATCACCTCGCCGTTTTCAAGCCCTGTCACCTCAATGATTTCAGAAATATGTCTGTGCCCCTCCGAATCCCGCTCGACCTGTACGACGATGTTGATGATCTTCGAGATGTGTCGCCTCACAAGGTCCACTGACACCCCATCTTCTTCCATCAACACAAAGGCCTCTAGTTTCGCGAGGGCACTATGAGCATGGTTGGCATGGATTGCCGTCAAACTACCCTCGTGACCCGAGTTCATCGCCTGAATAATATCCCAAGCCTCGCCGCCGCGGGTCTCACCAACGATGATTCGATCGGGTCTCATTCGCAAAGCATTTCTTACAAGTTCTTTGGCTCGAAGACCATCGACGTAGGTGCTTCCCGGCCTTGCCTCCAATCGGGCCAAGTTATGATGACCAACATTTAATTCAAGCGTATCTTCAATCGTCACAAGTCTTTCTGATTTTGGAATCATTCCGATCAATGCATTCAGCAAAGTCGTTTTTCCAGTGCTGGTACCGCCACTCACCACAATGTTTAAGCGGTTGGCAATACAGACGTTCAAGAAATAGAGCGACTTCTGGTCAACAAATCCTGCATTGACCAAAAAGCGTAGATCTAGAACGTCATTTTGAGCTCTACGAATCGTGAGATACGGCCCATCTACGGCTGCTGGAGCAACAACGATGTTGGCTCTAGACCCATCGGGAAGAAGAACATCGGCGCAGGGATATTTTCGAGAGAGCTCATGCCCACCAAGTCTCGCCAAAGAAGAAACGACCTTTTGCAACTCGTCATCAGTATCAAACTTTGCACCGGTATCTTCAATCCTCCCCCCTCGTTCGACAAAAATAGATCCTGGTCCATTGACCATGATCTCAGAGACTTCATTGTCTGCAAAAAATTCCTTGAGAGGACCAAGTTCGGTGACCCAGAGATTTGCTTGGGAGGTTTTATCTGTGCTCATTCTTTCGATAGTAACAACTCAACGAGGAATATTGAAGGGCAAGGACAAAATCGGTGAGACTAATTCGGCCCAAACTCATTTTCTCCTTGGGTCATTAAGGTCAGAGGATCGACTCCAGCCACCCTGAGCACTTCAGCCCAGAAACCTTCCGACCAGTCACCCAAGTCGTCCGGGGGCACACGAAACAAGTGCCTTTCTTCAAATGGCACCATGATCCAAGCCCCATTCTGAATCTCATCATCAAGCTGCCCCGCATCCCATGAAGAGCAACCCATGAAAAAACTCTTTTGCCCCTCTTCACTCTGAGTCAGCACATCCTGAAACACATCACTGTCAGCAGTGATAAAGATCTCGTCTGTAACTTTGCCTTCTTCATCGCCAAGGGCCTTTTGATTGTGCATGAGAAAAACCATTTCCTCCTTTGAGGGCCCCCCCTGAAACAAAGGCTCTTCAAACTCGAACAAAGTAGACCCCTGTTGGTCCTGGATCTCAGCCACTAGTTGTGTGGCTTCCTCCTCTTCGCCAGTAAATGGTTTATTTAAAATGAAACCAAAAGCTCCCTCTTCATCGTGGTGTACGATCAAGACAACCGCACGGTAAAAAATTTCATCCTCAAGTTGAGGCAAGGCGGCGAGTAAATAAGGAGTGCTTTCCACACTTTACAATAAAATTCGATTTCACTGCTTTTGCAAGCTGGCACCATAGATGCACTAACGCCGATATTGGCAGCAGCCCCACAATAGACACTGTGCAACATTTATTGGACAATTCACTCCCCGCGCTCCAAATAGCGTCCCTAAACTTTGGCAAAATATTCACAGTCCCGATTGTATGCGCATAAATTTAGATTTAGTGTCCCGAGCATGATCTGGGAAGAAAGTTCACTATTCAAAAACGCCGCTAAACAGCTCGACAAAGCTGCAACCATTATGAACCTTGACCCCAATGTTCTCACGCGGCTTCATACTCCAAAACGTTCCATCATCGTCAGCGTTCCTATTCGCATGGACGATGGTCACATCGAAGTTTTTGAAGGCTACCGAGTTCATCACAACATGTCTCTCGGTCCAGCCAAAGGCGGTATTCGCTACCATCCCGACGTCAACCTTTCTGAAGTCGCTGGACTAGCGATGTTGATGTCATTCAAATGTTCTCTCATGAAACTTCCTCTTGGTGGAGCCAAGGGCGGAATTCGCTGCAACCCTCATGTGCTTAGTCGCAATGAGAAACAACGCATGACTCGTAGATACACTACCGAGATCATGCCATTCATCGGACCAGAACAAGACATCCCAGCTCCAGACGTAGGCACGGATGCCCAAACCATGGCATGGATCGTCGACACTTATTCTCAAATCAAAGGCTACGCCGTTCCGGGTGTTGTCACAGGAAAACCCATCGAACTTGGTGGCTCATTAGGCCGCGTTGAAGCGACGGGACGTGGTGTGGTCTACACCATCATCGAGGGCGCGAAACGGATTAACTTCGACCTAGGTGAGTCAACAAAAGTTGTCGTGCAAGGTTACGGAAACGTTGGCGCTGCTGCCGCGAAAAAGATGTCTAAGATTGGCTGCAAGATCGTCGCCGTTTCCGACGTTAGTGGAGGCATCTTCAACCCGAAAGGTTTGGATCTCGACCACGTCAACGCTCACCTCACCGCCAACCGCACACTTGAAAACTACAAAGAAGCAGAACACATTGGAAACTCCGAACTACTCGAACTCCCATGTGACGTTCTTATTCTTGCCGCTCTCGAAGGACAAATCACAGAGCAAAACGCAGACAGAATTAAGGCCAAGATCATTGCGGAAGGTGCCAACGGCCCAACGACAGATGGTGCAGATGACATTCTCAACGCAAAAGGCTGTCTCGTGATCCCAGACGTTCTTTGCAACGCCGGCGGTGTGACCGTTTCCTACTTCGAGTGGGTCCAAGGTCTTCAGAAACTTTTCTGGAGCGAAAAAGAAGTCAACAACAAGCTTTGGGACATCATGAGCACGACCTACAACCGAGTTCACGATCTTTCAGAAGAAAAGAAATGCTCACTTAGAACAGCAGCCTTGCTTGCCTCCATCGAGCACCTCTCCAGCGCGATGCTCAAACGAGGGTTCTTTCCTTAGTCGTTATGGCCTTTTCGCGAAGCTCAAAGTCTTAGCCTTCGGCTGTTGGCTTTCTCCTGACGTCGAAATCGTAGCCTACGGCTCTTGCGAGGCACGCTTTAACGCTTTACTTATTGATGCGACAGCCTTCCAAAGTCACCCATTGACTGTGGTGAGAGCGATCATTGATGGACCATCCTCCCATGGAGACTTTCACATCAAAACTACCTTCTCCAGTGAGTAAATTGATATCCAAACGCCATTTCCGATATTCTGGATAATCAAACACAATGCGCTCTTTTGTTACCGTCACAAAGTGCTCATATTCAAATAATCTTATTAAAAAACTACTCAGCTTTGCAGGAGAACAACTCACCATCGAAGTCTTCATAAATCACACGGTAACTTACATCATGAATGTATTCCGTTTTTTCGATCAACATATAAGCGCCGTTCCCGCCACCTACTGCGATATCTACGAGATATAACCAACGATAAACGCCGTACTCTTCTGTAGCCTTTCCAATAGCTTTCGGACTCAATTCCTTGATAGACAAGTAATCCATCCCATCGACCAACTCCTTAACCGGAACGGTACCAGCTCGTGCCCAAGATTCACTCCTAGTGGAAACTGAGTTCAATCTTGCAAATCGAATCAGCTGCTGAAGGTCCCAATCTAATTTTTTGAAAACTTCAACATTCGCCTGAATGCCTTCATCAGTTAGAGAGTATTCAAAACCATAAAAAAGCTTCTCCATCACGAATGGCTCGGCATTCACAACAAGCTCAGAATAAGCACACTCATTGCGTGGCTCATCTGCAGCCTGAGCATTGTCAAAAGAGAGGATTAAAAGACTCAATGGGAGGATAAAAAAGAGTTTTTTCATGCCCCCTCACCTATCAAAAGCCCCGTCCAGGAACAAGGCTTTATTCAAGCCCCACCCCCAACTATTTGAAAATGCGGGTTTCTCTTGCCTCAACCCCAAAGAGTCTCTACACTCGCCCTCGCGCGGGCCGGAGAATCGCGGTGTCACCCCCCGGGGTGATGACGAGGAAAGTCCGGACTCCATAGAGCAACGTAGCGGTTAATGGCCGCCCGGAGACGCGGCAAAGGTGAAAGCTGATGCCGTGAATTCGAGGACCAGTGCAACAGAGAAAATGTCCAGGGCATTGATCCAGAAGGCGTGAACGAGAGCCTACTGGGGAGCTGCTGGAGTGAAAATAGGTAAACTCTACGTGGAGCAAGCCCAAATAGGAAGCGAGATGCGGTTCGTATCGTTAGGAGCTTCGGGTAGGGTGCTCGAGCCAGTGAGTAATTGCTGGCCTAGATAAATGATTCTCGCTTGGGAGCTAATGGTGCCGTCGGTCACTGGGCTCTCAGGAACAGAATCCGGCTTACAGGCCCGCGCAAACCGGCCATTGCGGCAAAGTCTGCCAAAAGGCAGACTTTGAAGCATATGGGCAAATTTCAAACAAAGCGAAGCGACGTTTGAAAGCAATAAACGAAACGGTGCCCACACCGACCACTCATGGCTTCCTCCCCACATTCGGAATCTTAGCCTTCGCCCCCCCCTTTCACCCAAACTTAACTAGATTCGCCCTCACCAAAAAACTAAAATTAGAAGATGCTGCACAAGCTCCTCGTCTACCTGTTTCTCATTCCAGCCTGCATTCTTACAAGCACGCACACAGCAAGTGCTGCGAACCTTTCGGGTTCTTATAAGCAATTTATAAATATTGGTGAGTGCGAGCAGGTGATGCGTAACGACTTTGAAAGTGATCCTGACCTCAGCCAACTAAGACCTATCAATGTTTGTATCTGCCTCATCAATAAATCGCCTTCGAAGTCGCAACAGATTGATAGCAGATCGCCACTACTCGAGGGTCAAGTCGAAGCATGTATGAGAGAAGAAATCAATAGAGTCCTCGGGGAATGCGAAGCTTGCCATGAATGTGAGCATGGTCTCGACCATGAACACGAGTCAGAACCGGAATCAGAGGACGCCGAAATTGAAAACGTCAATGCGCCCGAACAAGAGTCGCCCCCAGCCGAAAATTTGAAATTATTTAATGTTCCAATTTGATCGAATCATGGCCACTTAACTATAGCTACTTAACTATAGCTACACAACTATAGCCACTCAATCAGCGACCTGATAGCTCAGACAAACCTGACCCTAGAGTCTTCGGACCTTCTTTAGTTTCCATCGAGTCTTCCGCGATGATCAGAGGATTGTTTTCAGCGCCAACCCAGTAGAGTCTCTTAACAGCAAACGATTTGAAAAGATTTGATTCGTATCTCTGATCAAACTGGGTCATCCAATATTTAGAATGCTTGTAGGTTCTGATGTTCGAAACTTCGACCTGGATGTATTTGTAGCGCTTATTCAAAGAAGCCTTATAGTTTTTCCACTGTGTTCGATTCATATTCTTAGATCGAAAATCTGGATGATAAAGCTGAATATACTCTTCCGTCATCTGACTTGACCAAGCTGTGGCCCATTCTTTAACTCTCTGCTCAAGTATTGAATCAGCATCTTGCAGGCCCCAATTGTTTCTAGGAAGCTCCTTATCCACAACAACTACGACGGTTTTGTTGGGGACGAACCAATTGACCAACTTCAAAATATTTTCGTTCGCAACGGCAACACAGCCTCGTGTATCGAAGCGCTTCAAAAGACGAGAATCGTCTTTAACACCATGAATCCAAATTCCAGAACCAGTTTGCTTGTTGATGCGATCAACAGGATTTGGATAATTCAAAGCAATGCCTGCGGGCCCGTGCAAGGGCTTATACAATTGGGATTCACTCACCCTCCCAGTCGTGACATAAATTCCTTCAGGAGTCTTTCGATCCCCTTCGGCTATTTTATCCCCAGCATTAAAACCGGAAATGGCTGAATAAGTTTTAAGAATTTTCTTGGGCTCTAATACGCTTCTTAAGGAAAGTGTATTCGCCTCTTTGTTTACGAAGATATAAAACTCTTCCTGCGGAACAAAATCATCCTCTGCGTTTGCCAGATGAACTACGGCAAAAATCCCGCAGAAAACGAACAATAGATATGAATTGATTGAGCCCCGCATCTCCTATCCCATCTCAACACTACACTGAGATGGGATCAAGAGCGCAGCGTCTCCGAAATGGAAAAATTTAAGGCGCGCTGAATTGGAAAAAGAGTAGAAAAATATGAAAGCCCCAGAACAACCCCCATAGAGATGGCAACGCGAGTCCACTCCCAATCTACGGGAACATTTGTTGAATAGTAGAAGCTAGGCAGTGAGATCACATTTTCTAGCGCATAACAGACTAAGAAAGACAAAATAACTCCTGCAAAACCTCCTACAGCACCAATAACTACACCCTGAATGAGAAAGAGCTTTCGAAGATCGCCCGCTCTCGCTCCTAGAGCCCTCAACAAGGCTAGCTCCTTCAGCTTCTCAGCCAGCCTGACTGAGATAGCCATGTAAAGCGCAAAGCTAGATAGAATAAGCACGAATACAACCGCCAAACTCATCACCGTCTTCTCCAGCCGAAGCGAATACCAAAGCGCCGAATCCACATCTTCCCAGCTCTTAAAATTCATGTTGAGCGACGAGCTCAATAACTGAGCCACGTCTCCAGCCGTTGCCGGATCCTCAAGTCGAATGGCAATCCACGAAAAGCTATTGTCTAACTCTAACCATTCGCTCAGGACTTCTCTCGATAGGATTATAGGAGCGACGATATCCCCGGTAGAATCATCAGCGTATATTTCATTCACCCGAAGAGATAACGGAAAACCTTTCAAGTTCCAAGCCGAGCGGAGTTTGATGACGTCTCCCTCAAGCACCGTCAAGCGTTGAGCCAGTGAACTAGGAATGTTCACCAATTGATCTTGCCCATTCACCTTCTTTAAAACACTACTGCCCTCGACGACCCCTCCAGATTGACGGCTTCGTCCGGTCTGTGAGACCGTAAACTCTACCAAGGCCTCCGAGCGCAAGGTCAACTCCAGGCTTTTCAGGCCGGGAAGCAATTGCCAAATCTCTTTCTCGGTCGCTTCGGCATTGGCCCGGGGCCTCTCCTCCCAGATCACATGGGGCTTAAACTCGAGGACTCGATCTTTGATCTGACTTTGCATTCCTGACATGACGCTAGTGATGGTGAGCCAAGCAAAGACCGACAATCCCAAACCTGCAAAAGCAAAAACATTCATCCAGCGAACAGCTTTTCTAGATTTTGCACCCGAAAGGTGTCTCATCGCCAGGGAAAACTTCCAATTCATTTGAGAGTCATTTCAGCACTCGCGCACGCGACAATCAAGCCATGGCGAACAAAAGCTCAAGAAGATACAATCAGAATAGAACTAGTCCTTTTCGGAAGCCGTTTTTCTATCGGCTTTGGAACGTTCTTCTTTGATTTCTTCAACGCCAGACCGGAGGAAGTAGCTTTTCTGCATAGCTTGGAGAGTGATCACACTTTCTTTCACAGCATTCACCAGATCCGGCATGGCCTGCCTCATTTCCCCTGACATATCATTCAAGTGAGGAAGCAAGGTGTTCATTTGAGCTAAGGTTCTTTGCAAATCGGAGCTAGCATTAGCCATATTAGAAAGAAGCTTCTTAGAATCTTTCGTCACAAGAACTTCTTTGCGAATACTACGAACATCCATAGATAGCTCCTCAACACTTTTCAAAGTTTGATACATTTGCTTGTAGAGGTCTGTAATATTGCCATTGTCTCCACCTGCTGCATCGACAAGAAGCTTCATCTGCTCCATCAAAAGGTGGAAAGTTTCGAAGTAAGCAGACATTCGTCCCCCACTAAGAAGATCGACAATCTCCATCGTCTTATGTCCAGTCAACGTGCTACCAGGTGTAAGCGGTCCTAAACTTGGCGTTCCCGGATCCAATTTAATAACCCGTTCCCCAATCACAAAAGCTCTCTCCGCAGAGGCCGTCGTGTCTGCATGAAGTTTTTCCGAATAACGGCGTAGAACCTCAAGTTTGACCTCGATCTTTCCATCCTCAGTCAACTCAACACTATCGACATCACCAACCTTAAGCCCCATCAGAAACACAGTCGTTCCTTCTGAAATTCCACCAGCATCCTCAAAGATCACATGAAAGGTATCTCTAGGCATAAACCACCCCTGTCTCCAGGCAGCACCGCCGACCAAAGCAAAGAAAAAGAGCATCGCGCTAAAAGTAAAAACGTATACAGACTTCATATTCTTCATGCCACATCGATCTCCAAATCTTTGATGGTTTTCTTTATTTTTTTCCAGCGCTCTGTCTCCAGCTGCTGGACAAAATGACTTCTAAAATTCTTCCTATAGCCAGCCTTGTGACCATCAAAAACCATCTTGCCGTCCTCAAGCACCACCCAGCGATCACACAAAGAATCTGCGAGAATCCAATCTGCGGTCGAAAGTATCAAAGTTTTTTGAGTGCCCTGAATGAGTTTTGCAATCGCGGCATCGAGATAAGACCAAGCCTCATCATCAAGTGAGTAGCTAGGGTTATCCATCATAAGAATTGAAGGTTTCGTTAAGAACGCCAAACAAAGCGAAGCCAATCTCTTTTCAAGAGGATTTAGCTCAGCAGGTCTTTTGTCTAGGCATTCCAAAGGCATCCCGAGGCTTGCAGCCACTTCTCGAGGAACACGAATAGCACCTTGCTTTAGACCATCATTGTGATCTCCATACTTAAATCGGAAAAGCGTTTCAAAGCATTCCCCGATGCTGACGTTTGAAATCAAAGCATCACTCTGCAAGCTAATTCCAATTTTTCTTCGAAAGTTTTTTGAAAAGATATCTCTCCAAGGATCTCTGTCCTCTCTACAGGGAACATTTTCGCCATCTACCTGAATCTGACCGGACTTCGGGGCTTCCAATCCACTCAAGACTCGCATTAATGACTTCCGATATTCGACATCGCTGCCAACAATCGCGACTTTTTCACCTTTAGCAATCTTAAGCTCAGAAAGGAATCTGAGATTGTTATCCCGCGCGCGTAACGTAACGCAATTGAGATCAAAAATTAGAGATGAGCTCATAACCCGATCCCCCCAAAAGAAAAATCGAGAATCACAAAATAATAAAACAAACTCGTAAAAGCCTGAAAGGCAAAAGTCACGAGAAAGGAATACACCACGGCCTGGGTCGTAGCTTGCGGGACTTCATAAGATCGTCCGGAAGTTCGAAGCCCTACAAAAGTAGCAAGCAAGAAGATTCCAAAACCGGCACCTAACGATTTGAGGGTAAAGATCACCACATCAATTGGCGACAAGGTGTGCAGAATATCTAATACGAATTTTGACAATGGCATCGACACAAAGAGTTGGCCGAAAATAAACCCTGAGACTAAAGCCACAGCTACAAAGTGAATACAAAGCAAGAAAACTGAAAAAGCACCGCCTAAGACACGCGGAAGCACCAAATAGCTGAGAGGAGAAACACCAACGGATTGCAGCAGCTCAATTTCACCATTGGCTTTCATCGACGAAAGTTCAGAAGCGACCGCAGAAACGGATCGTGAGACCACAATAAGAGTTGTGAGCAAGGGGCCTAGTTCTCGAATAATCGCAGCGACCAATAAGGGCCCCAAAGCATTTCCGCCGCCAAAGCGCTGCAATTGAGCCGTACTCTGTGCCACGGTCATAATCCCCACAAACAAGGCTGCAATACCGACCAAACGAAATGACTGAGCTCCCGTAAACTTTAATTGTCTCAAAATCACCATTCGCACATCTCTACGCTGAAATACCTTGTCTTCCCGAGAGGAGCGAAACAGCTCTCCGAGGTAGCTGGTAAAAAATACGAGAAATGAAGGAGTCATACCTTAATTTCGGTAGATTCTGAGTATAAGATGAGTGGGAAGTGTCCTTTATTACAAAGTATCTGCGTAGGTTTGGCCCCCAAATACTGCTCATCCACGCCCTCACGATTGCGCATAGCAGCATTGCCGACACGCAGGCCCCCTACTTCCCAAAGAACGCTTTCCCTAGCATTGATGAAACCAGCCAAGAAAACCAAACTGAAATCGGTGCGGACGATTCCCTATACAAAGAAATCCAAGGTCTCGGAAAAGAAATTCAGGCTGGGGTAAAGAAAGTCGCCAAACGCAGGAATATGACCTGCTTTGGTGATCCCTGTATCCTGCAAGGGTTCCCGCTCATGTATAGCTTTCCCGACTCTGGTTTCTTTGGCGGAGTGCAAGCCAACATCACGAATATATCGAGGAGCGATCCCTACACTTACTCCGCCAACTTACGTCTCGTCAGATCCGACACGAGGCAATGGCTAATCCAGTCCAACATCGACATTCCTGAATTTAAAATTTTAGGACTTAAGCCCCGACTCAAACTTCGCGGTGCCTTTTTTCGCAGTACTGAATTTGAATATTCAGGACAAGGGCAACGTTCCAAAGCACTAGCAGAAAGCGAACGTTCCCTGAGACGGTATTCGCTGGAGGATCTACGAGGAGGATTCACGACCCTGATTCCAATAAACCTCTACAAAAAAGCAAAGTTTGGTACTTATTTTTCCTACGACTACGCCACCCTGGAAACGTCCAACTATTCCACATCAGGCTCTATCCTCTATGATGATCAGCCCTTCGGCTATGAAGGTGGAACGATTCGAGTCATTGGTGTCGGGCTCTACTACGACGCCAGAGAAACTGAAGTTCTGACCCGTAGGGGCGAAATGCTCGAATGGGGTCTTCGCGCCGGAGTTGAAGAAAAAAGCAAAGCCACATCTTACAGAATGACTTTTGTGGATCGTCGATACTACTCCGAGAATCGTTGGACTTTAGCGCATAGACTTACCTTGGATGGCATTTTTGGAACAGCGCCGTTTTGGATTCTCTCGGGCGTCGGGGGCGTCGATCCGATCCGCGACGTTTCTTCTTCTGGAATCTTAAAAGGATTTCCGGGCGGACGCTTTCACGAAAAAATTAAAGTGATGGAATCCCTGGAACTTCGACTTCATCAAAATGATTTCGCAGCCCTCGGGCAACGCGGACAACTTTCGCTGATGCTTGCCGCACTAGATGCTGCTTTCTTCAACGAACTTTTTGCTTGGTCGTTTGGAACAGGCGTCGATTTATTCTGGAATAAAAGTTTCCTCACTCGCCTTTACTATAGCTACGGTCAAGACAACTGGGCCATCCGCCTTCGCTTCAACCAAGAGTTCTAAGCGATTCAACTGTGCGCGGTAAAAAGTGGAAAGCCTCAAAAGCTCGAGTTCTCAATCATTCTAAATATTTGGATTTGTTACTCAGGACAGGGGGAGCGCAGC